>JALUUA010000248.1 GCA_027021605.1 Candidatus Bipolaricaulota bacterium
GGTCGCCGAGCTGAAAGCCCGCCGTGGTGAGGGCACTCGCGCTGTGAAAGAGCGCCGGGAGCAGCTCCTGAACCCGCCAGCCCGCAAGGCCCCAGAGCGCCAGCGTCCCCACGACGAGAAGGCCCAACAGCAGCCGCAGCTGGGCGTCCCCTGCGAGCACGACCGGCCCGTCCCGTCGGGCCCGCCAGTAGAGCGGGAAGCTCACGGCCCCCAGGAGCATCCCCCCCAGGACGGCCAACGGGACGGAAGGGGAGGGGAAGCGTCCGACGCTCTCGGCGTACGGCGAAAAGCCGCCGGTCGAGAGGACGGCCAGGGCGTGGAGCAGGGCGTCCCACGGCCCGAGCCCGGCGGCGATCAGCCCCAAGAACCCCAGCGCCGTGAGCAGGAGATAGACCCCCAGGACGACGCGGGCGGTGGCGATCACGCTCCCGACGAGGTTCTCCTCGCCGTACTCGGAGGCGTACAGCCGGAAGGCGGCCGGGCCGGAGCGCAGCAGCACCGCCAGCGAGAGCACCACGATCCCCGCGCCCCCGAGCCACTGCGCATAGGCGCGGAAGAAGACGAGGCTTCGGGGGAGCGCCTCGGGGTCGAGGACGCTTAGGCCCGTGGTGGTAAATCCCGACATCGACTCGAAGAAGGCGTTTACGAACGACGTCCGCGTCAGGAACGGGACGGCCCCCAAGAGCCCGAAGGCGAGATACGCCAGGGCCGTGACCACGAGCCCCTCCTTGAGCCCCAGGGCCGGGGGACGTCGGCGCGCGGCGAGCCCACCCAGGGCGAAGCTTCCCGCGGCCGCGGCGGCAAAGAGCGCCGCCTCCCCGAACTCGCGGGCGATCAGGGCCACCCCCAGGGGGAGGAGGAGCAGGACCCCCAGGAGCTGGAGGGCGACGCCCAAATAGGCCCCGACGGCCCGCAGATCCAGGGGCGCGACGTGGCGGACGAGGTGCATGCGGGCGGTTCGGGGCTAAGGGATCAGGTGGTAGTCCGTCGCATCCCCCCACAGGGTCTGGAGGTACCCGATCTGGCCCCAGTGGTAGGCGATGTGGCCGCTCGCGGCGGCGACGATCATCGTCATCTTCCAGCTCTGGCCCCAGGGCAGTTGCACCGTCTCGCCCAACCGTTCGTCGGGGAGGGAGGCGATCGTCTCGACCAGCTCTTGAGCGCTTTTCTCGAACTCCTTGAGGGAATCCTCATAGCGCCGGCCCTCCGTCTCGGGGGCGGTATCGCCCGTGGGGGGCTCGCCGCGCAGGATCTGCGTGAAAAACCCGTTCGCTTTGGCGAGGTGGGAGACGATCTCGTGGGCGGACTTCGCCCGGGGATCGGGCTTCCAGTCGGCCTTGTCGGCGGGCACGTGGCGGGCGGCCTCCAAAAAGATCTGGGCCATCGTCTGCACCCGGCGGCTCTCGAGTTGCTGTAGGTTCATCCGGACCTCCTTGTATCTTAGAGTGAGTAGCAGTAGAACGATTCACCGACAATGAAACGCCGAATGGCCTTTCCGGGTGCGATAGACCGTTGCCTCCTCGGTCCGAAGACCGTGAGTAAGCGGGGTCGTCG
>JALUUA010000249.1 GCA_027021605.1 Candidatus Bipolaricaulota bacterium
TTGGGCATCTCGGTAGACCGGCCCCTGCCGGAGCCGATCGCCGACCCGATGCTCGCCCCCTTTGCCGTCACGCGCGCGATCGAGACGCCCCTTCCCAAGGGTCGGTTGTTCCCCACCGCGGAGCGCGGAAACGCCTTCCGCGTGCGCCTTACGATCGCAGCCCTCCAGGACCTGCCCGGGGTGCGGATCCAAGAACTTCTCCCCGAGGGGTGGAGGGTGCGCGCCACCGTCCCCGCGGGGGTGCTCTACAAGCCCGCCACGAACGAGTGGCTGATCCCCGAGCTTATAAGAGCCGGGGAGACGCGCACGCTGGCGTATGAGGTGATCCTGCCGGACCGCGCCGCGGAGGCCCCGGGGCGCTACCCCCTTCAGGGAGCCGCCGAGAGCGGGCTCATGACCTTCCTCTACGAGATCCGGGGGGACCGGGCCGTGGAGGTGCTCCAGTGCCTCCCCGTGCTGCTGGCGATCGCCCACCTCGATCCCGAGACGGGGAGGATCGACCTTACGCTGGACAACCGCATCACCCGCGAGCAGGCGAACGCCGCGTTCCTGTTGTGGCTCGAGGATAAGGAGGTCCCGGGCACCTGCGGGCAGAAGCTCTCCATCCGGATGCTGCAGCAGGCCATCTCTCTGATGGTCACCGGCCAGCCCGTGGAGGAGTGACCCCTTTACGACTCCCTCGGAGGGGATAAGGCCGGGAGGCGCAACAGCTCCCGGGCCCGTTGCGGATCAAACTCTGCGATCTTGGCGGCGAAGACCCGCGGGGGATCGAGATCGTATTGGGCGCAGATCCGCTCCACCTTTTGAACCTCGGCTTCCAGGTCTTCCGGCCCAACTCCGGAGGAAAGAAGCATCCACCGGTACTCCCGGCGCAGGCGGTCTTCCCCCTCTCGGCCGCGATAGCGATCGGCCAGGCGCAACGACAGGCGCTCCACCTCTCGTTGCCGCAGGAGGGCCTTCTGGGTCGAGATGTCCTCCAAGACCGCCGCGCGCAGCGCCTCCACCAAGGCCGCCACGTCCACCGGCTTAAGGTCCGCAATTTTGACGGTAAAGTTCTCGATGACGCTCACCGAAGCAAGCAGCGTGACCAAGATGGTTTCCACGACGCCCAGCTGGGGGAAGAGGACGAATTTAATGAGATAGGCAGCGCCCGCGTTGACCAGCACCTTGGCAGAGAGCAGAAGCCAATACGAGAAGGTGGCGAATATGGCCCGTAAGCTCCGCACCTTGGGGTAGAACTCGTACAAGCTGAGGAGAAACGTAAGGGACGCAACTCCCGCATACAGCGCGATCTGCAGGCGGATGTCCATGGAGCTTCCCTACCTGCCTACGCTGCGCCCGCTTAAAGGAGCTCAGGGCGTTCCGCGAGGAGGCGGTACGCCGTCCGCGTGAGGTGGTAGTATACGGAGAGATCGTCGTAGGCCCCCACCGCGGCGCGTGCCGCGAGATTCAGCTCTTCAAGGCGTTCGAGCTTCGATTTGACCCTTCCCGGCGGTACTCCGGCCATCCGCGCGACCTCGAGGAGGGGCCCCCCGCTGAGCTTGGCCAGCGCCCGAAATACCCGCTTAAGTTCCACATCTGCCTGCAGGGCTTGAGCCACTTCCACGAGGTCCTTTTGGAGAACGGCCATAGTCGCCCCTTTCCCGGACCATCGGCATTCTACCTAAAGCCGAAGAATTCCGTCAAGCATTCTGTCAAGCAGCGACAGCTCCCCCGGTTTCTCCGTTCCTCAAAGGGATTCCCTCCCGGGGCTGGACGCAGAGCATCCTCTCCTGTACCCTACCGACTGTACGCGCACGCTAAGGAGGCAAGGCGAATATGCTCCTGCTTTGGGCCCTTCCCATCGGGGTTCTTGTGGGCTACCTGCGCGGCGGCCGCCTGGGCAACCTCGCCCGGCTGCAGCTGCGCGGGGCGTGGCTCGTCCTCGGGGCCTTCGTAATTCAGCTATTGATCTTCCCGCTCCCCGGCTTTGAGGGGCCCCTGATCCCGTGGGGAACGGCTACCCTTCACCTCCTCTCGTATGCGCTCCTGGCCGGCTTCGTGTGGCTCAACCGGCGGGAGTGGGGGATCCTCCTTATGGGCGCGGGGATGCTCCTTAACATCCTCGTGATCACGGCCAACGGGGGCTACATGCCCACCTACCCGGAGCTGCTGGAGCGGGCGGGCCGCACCCGAGCCGCCGAAACCCTGCTCGAAAGGGGCTTCTACGGCAACAACGTCTGCATCGGGTGCGAGGGGATCGCCACGCGGCTTACGTTTCTGGGGGACGTGTTCGCCACCCCGGCGTGGGTCCCGGGAGCGAACGTCTTCAGCGTGGGCGACGTGCTCCTCGCCCTGGGGCTGATCCTCTTCCTCCAGGCGAAGATGCGCCCGCAGACACCACAGCAACAACAGCCGCAAGCCCCCAGGGCCTAGGCGGGTTCCCTTTCCCCTTCCCCTGCTCTCTTAGGCCCCTACTGCGGGATACGGCCTACGAAGAGGACGCGGAGGTGGCCTTGCTGCTCTGGATGGCGAGCGCGCGGAGGACGTCCTTGCGGCTTACGAGCCCGGCCTGCACCAGAAGCTCCCCGATGAGCTTCTTCTGCTTCTCGCCCTTCTGGGCCTGGAGGAGCTTCTCGATCTCCTTGGGGTCGAGCTTGCCCATGTCCACCAAGATCTCCCCCAGCTTCTTGTTCCCCTCGAAGTACCACTCGAGGATGCTGAGGATCACGGCGCTGCGGCTCTTGCGCTCCCGGTGCGCCAGCTCGTCCACCTTGTCGATCAGATATTGATCTTCCTTCGTGTAATAGATCGTCATCTGCACGGTCCACTCCCCCTTTGGTATAAGAATCCGTCCGCTTGTGCTAGTCTATCATAGCGGCGCGCGGGGCGTCAAGCGCTCAAGCGGGCTCGTGCGGGCGGGGATCAACGGGTCGAGATCGTGTAGACGAGCGTAATGCGATAGTTCCCGGGCCGGTGGCGCTCCCGGTCGAAGAGGACCCGGTAGTCCACGGGGACGCGGTGCTCGCCCGGGGGGCCCGCGGTCAGCGCCTGGTCGTAGCGCTGCACGGTGAGGTAGCGGCCTTGCCCGCTTGCCCGCACTTGGAAGTCGGTGATCGGCTTGGTGACCGACCCGTCGAAGCTGGTGCCCATGTCCGCGTCCTCGGCGCGCACCGCGATGAGCCAGGGGACGTTGCTCCGAGCCAGGAGGGTAACGGCCCCGAGCCGCTCGACGTACCCCCTCTCCAAATCCTCCGGTGTGGGGTTGGGGATCACAAACGGGGAGGATACGCTCGCCCCCCCGCCCTCGGCGCGGCCGTCCGGCCCGAGGACGTAAAGGGTCTGGGTGCTCTCCGCCCGCCAGCGGAGCTCGACCGCCGTGGGGGCGTCTCCCCACAGGGAAGGGCTGCTCATCAGGAGAGGCACCAGGGCGCTCCCGAGGAGAACCTCCCATCCGGGTCTCCGGGTCTTGCCCCTTCTCATGGTCCTTCGGTAGCCCGGCTGCCCTAGGCGTTCGCCCGTAGGCCCGTGGCTTTGCGCCCCATCCTTTCGGATGGTTTGCCCTTATCGAGACCGCCTTTCGCCCCCTCGGTCTTCGAGGGCACAATTTTACTATAATCTACTTCGAGGAGGATGTCAAGGCTTATCCTCTTTTGCTATGTTTATAGCATACACCATCGCACTCCCGGGTAGAAACGCTCACGGGTCGCGGGGTGCGGGAAGGGCTGCTATACTCGATCCATCGCCATGACCGTCGTCCTCTTTCAGCTCCTGAGCGGGTTCGTGTGGGGATGGGTCGTCGCCCTGGTCGCCCTGGGGCTCAGCCTCGTCTACGGGGTGATGCGGATCATCAACGTCGCTCACGGGGCGTTCTACATGCTGGGGGCCGCGGTGGGCATCTCCCTCTACGAGCCGCTCCGGAGCCTCCTGGGCAGCGCTCCCCTGGCGTTCTCCCTCGTGCTCCTCCTCGCACCCCTGCTCGTAGGGGCCCTCGGAGCGCTCCTCGAGGTCACGACCCTAAGGCCCCTGGTGGCGCGGGGGAGGTTTGCGATGACGATCGTGGCCACCTTCGCCCTGATGCTGATCCTCCAGCAGGGCGCCCAGCTCCTGCTCCCGGGGGTGCGCTCCGTCCCGGCGCCCCTCTCGGGAGGGGTGGAGCTGCTGGGGCTGCGCTACCCCCTTTACCGGCTGGCCCTGGCCGCGATGGCCCTGCTCCTCTTGGGGCTTACGGCCCTCTTTCTGTACAGGACGCGCTTTGGCCTGTGGGCGCGGGCCGTCCGCCAGGATCGGGAGCTGGCCGTGAGCGTGGGCATCCCCGCCCCGTGGGTCTACTCGGGGACGTTTGCCCTGGGAGCCGGGCTGGCGGCCGCCGCGGGGTGGCTGACCGCCCCGGTCGTACGCTTTGACCCCCAGATGGGGATGGACATCCTGCTCCAGAGCTTTTTGGTCGTGATCGTGGGGGGGTTGGGGAGCCTGCGCGGCGCGGTGGTCGCCGCGCTGCTGCTGCGGGTGACGGAGGGGCTGCTCACGGTCTGGTTTGACCCCGTGGGCGCGCGGGCTCTGGCGCTCCTCCTCATGGGCGCGCTCTTGCTCCTAAGACCCCATGGGCTCTTCGGACGGCAGGAGGCTCCGGCATGAGCCGCAGGGGAATTCGGGCTCTTGAGGGGATGCTCGGGCTGCTGGGGCTCGCGGCCCTGGCCGTAGCCCCCTGGGTGCTCAACCCCTTCCAGCTCGGGTTCCTCTTGAAGATCTTCATTTGGGGGCTGTTCGCCGCCAGCTTCGACGTCCTCTTTGGGTATGCCGGGCTGCTCAGCCTGGGCCATTCCGTCTACTTCGGGCTGGGGGCCTACGGGGCCGCGTGGCTGACGCTGGCGTACGGGCCGGGCGCCTTCCCGCTGGCGCTGACGGCCGGAGCCCTCGCGGGGGGGATCGCCGCGGCTGCCCTCGGGGCCCTCGCAGTGCGCACGGGCTCCCACGGGTTCATCATCCTCACGGCGGTCAGTGCCCTCATCGCCTTCTTGGGGGCCCAGAGCCGCCGGGATCTCACGGGCGGGGACGACGGGCTCACCCTGCCCGCGATGCCCCTGGCGCTGGGGGGATGGGAGGCCGGGTGCGCCGACCCGGGCCCGGCCTACCTCCTCGCCCTGGGGGTTGTAGTTCTGGGGTTCTGGGCCCTCTGGAGGCTGGTGCGCTCGCCGCTGGGGCTCGCCCTGCGGTGCCTGCGGGAGAACGAGCTGCGCGCCCAAGCCCTCGGGTACAACGTCTACGCGCTCAAGTGGCTGGCGTTCACGATCGCCGGGCTGGGAGCGGCGCTCGCCGGGGCCCTCTACGCGCTGGTCAACTGCCACGTCTCCGCGGCCCTGTTCAGCTGGCTGGTGTCCGCCGACGTGCTCATCTGGACCCTCTTCGGGGGGGCAGGCACCCTGGGGGGGCCGCTCCTGGGGACCGGGACCTTCTTCGCCCTGCGGGAGCTTCTCAGCGACCTTTGGCCCGCGGGCTACCCCGTGCTCGTGGGGCTGGCGCTCCTGGGGATCGCCCGCTTCCTCCCCCGGGGGATCGTGGGCGGGCTGCGGGAGCTTCTGAATCGACAGCAGAGGGGGGAAGCGCAGCGATGACGACGGCGCTTGCGGCCCGTGGGGTGCGCAAGGCTTTTGCGGGGTTTCGGGCCGTCGACGGCGTCGACCTCGCCCTGGCGGAGGGGGAGTGGGTGGCCCTCATCGGCCCCAACGGCGCGGGGAAGACGACGCTGCTTAATTTGCTGGGCGGCCAGCTCCGCCCCGACGCCGGGGCCGTGTATCTGGGGGGTGAAGAGATCACCCACTGGCCTGCTGCGCGAAGAGCACGCGCGGGGCTCGCCCGGACGTTCCAGGTCCCCGCCCTCTTCCCCGAGCTGACCGTCCGGGAGCACGTCGTCGCGGCCCGGCTGCGGGGGCGCTGGGCCCTCCGCTTCCCCCCGGACGCCGAGGGCGTCGAGGAGCTGCTGGAGCGCTGCCGCCTCCTCGAGAGGGCCTCCCGCAGGGCGGGGGAGCTCTCCCACGGCGACCGAAGGCTCCTGGAGCTGGCCGTGGCGCTCGCCTTGGAGCCCCGCGTGCTGCTGTTGGACGAGCCCGCCGCGGGCTTAAGCCCCGCGGAGGTGGAGGGACTCCTCGCGCTCCTCGGGGACCTGCGCCGGGAGCGGCCCTCCCTCGCGGTTCTGGTGGTGGAGCACGACATGGACGTCGTCTTCGAGCTGGCCGATCGGGTCGTGGTGATGCACCGCGGGCGCGTCCTCGCCGAGGGCCTCCCCGCGGACATCCAGCGGGACCCCGAAGTGCAGGCCGTCTACCTGGGGGCGAGGGGGCCATGACCCGACATGATGAGGGGTTGCTCCGCGTCGAGGGGCTAGAGGCGGGCTACGGGTCCGCACGCGTATTGCAGGGGATCTCGCTATCCGTGGGGGCGGGCGAGGTCGTGGGCCTGCTGGGCCGAAACGGCATGGGCAAGACGACCGCCCTCAAGAGCGTGCTGGGGCTCGTGCGGGTCTTCCGGGGCTCCGTAAGGTTCCGGGGCCGGGAGCTGACCCGCAGGCCCGCGCACGCGATCCCGCGTCTCGGGGTGGGGTACGTCCCCCAGGGGCGGCGGGTCTTCCCCGAGCTGAGCGTCCGTGAGAATCTACTGCTGGGGCTGCGGGGCCGGGAAGGGGAAAGGGCGGGCCGCCCGGAGGCCGCGCCCGAGTGGGAGCGGGTCTTGGGGCTGTTCCCCGCGCTGCGGGAGCGCCTGCACCAGCGGGCGGGGACCCTCTCCGGGGGCGAGCAGCAGATGCTGGCGATCGCCCGGGCCCTCTTGGGGAGGCCCAAGCTGTTACTGTTGGACGAGCCAACGGAGGGGCTAATGCCCTCACTCGTGGGGCGCACGGAGGAGCTCCTCTTGGAGCTTAAGGCGCAGGACCTTGGGCTGTTGGTCGCGGAGCAGCGCCTGGAGACGG
This sequence comes from Candidatus Bipolaricaulota bacterium, assembly GCA_027021605.1. Classification (GTDB taxonomy): domain Bacteria; phylum Bipolaricaulota; class Bipolaricaulia; order RBG-16-55-9; family RBG-16-55-9; genus JALUUA01. The sequence goes on from JALUUA010000249.1 coordinate 6,944, forward strand.
CCCTGCGCGTCTGCGATCGCCTGTACGTGCTGGAGAAGGGGCAGGTCGTCTGGGAGGGCGCCGCCGAGGAGGCCCGAACCCGCCCGGAGGAGCGGGCGCGGCTCCTGCGGGCGCTCGGGGTCGGGCCCCGCCGCTGAGTTCTCCTCCTGTGTCAGTAACGCCTCTTCGCGTAGGGGCAGGCAGATCTGCCCGTCCGGGAGGTCGAGGTCGCCGAAGGGGTGCCCGCCCGGGTTGCCCTTCCCGTCCAAGTTCCCCGAGGTGTTGTTCCCCTCGAAGACGATCTCCCCGGCGAGCTCCACGCGCCCGGGGAAGCGACTGCGGCCGTAGCCGCAGGCTTCATCCTCAACGGCCAAGCCCCAGTCGGCGTTCCCCCGCAGCGCGGAGTCCTTCAGAAGGAGTTCGACGT
>JALUUA010000250.1 GCA_027021605.1 Candidatus Bipolaricaulota bacterium
GACGTGTACATAAACGAAGTCGTCGCCCTCCCGCAGCGCGTCGAGGGCATACTCGACCTTCCCCTCGTAGTTCGTGTCCAGATACCCCGTCGCGCCGGGGACCCTCAAAATGCGCAGCCCGGCGAGCGCCCCAAGCCCTCGAATGAGGTCGACCGCGGAGACCACCGAGCCCGCGATCCCGAAGCGCTCCGCGAGGGGGGGCAGTTGGGGCTTCCGGCCCGCGCCCCAGAGCCAGATCGCGTTGGCCGGGGTATCGTGCTCCTTTTGCGTCTCCAACAGGAACTCCCGGGCCCTTTGCATGAGCCGTCGGAGGGTTCGGGCGCCCTCGCTCTCCGGCGGCCGGGGCCCATAGCGATCGGCGGGCTCGCCCAGGATGTTATGCGGCGGCGTGAGCCGCACGCCCCGGAGCGATGAAAACCCCCCGCGCCAGATCAGGAGGTGGCGGTAGCTCACCCCCGGGTGCAGCTCGAAGGGGCCCTCCCGCTCGACGACGGGCTTGAGCTTCGCGATCAGGGCGTGGGCCTCGGGGGTGGGGATGTGTCCGGCGCTGTGGTCGACCACCACGAGCCGCCCGCCTTGCTCCTTGAGCGTCACGAGGTTGCAGCGGATCGCGACGTCCTCGGGGCCCAGCTCAATTCCCATGGCGGCCGCTTCGATAGGGGCCCGGCCCGTGAAGTGCTCCCGGGGGTCGTACCCCAAGATGGCCATGTTCGCCACGTCGCTTCCGGGCTCCAGGTCCTCGGGGACCGTCCTCACTTGGCCGAGCACGGCAGCCCGACGGGCCAGCGCGTCCATGTGGGGAGTGCGGGCGTACTCCAGGGGCGTCCGCCCGTCCAGCTCCTCCAGGGGCTCATCGGCCATGCCGTCTCCCACCACGATCGCGTACTTCATGGGCTTCCGCTTCATGGACTTCATGGCCCCGACGGTGCTCCTTGAGCGCGCGCTAAGGCAGGTCCCCGTAGATCTCCGAGTACTTCCCGCGGATGTACTCGAGGTAGCTCTCGGCTTCGAGTTCCTTCCCGGTGGCCCGCCGGACGAGCTCCATGGGCGGGAACTTGCGCCCGTGTTTGTGGATCTTCTCCCGCATCCACCCCAAGAGCTCTTGGAACCGCCCCGAGCGGATCTGCTCAATGAGATCCGGGATGTCCTGCTGGGCGCTCTGGAAGAGCTGGGCCGAGAGCAGGTTCCCCAGGGTGTAGGTGGTGAAGTACCCGATTGCCCCGCCGGACCAGTGGATGTCCTGGAGCACCCCCAGGGCGTCGTTGGGGGGCTCTACCCCCAGATACTCTTTCATCTTCGCGTTCCAGACCTCGGGGAGGTCGCTTACGGGGAGCTTGCGCTCCACGAGCTGCAGCTCCAGCTCGAAGCGGAGCATGATGTGGAGGTTGTAGGTCACCTCGTCGGCCTCCACGCGGATCAGCGAGGGCTCGACCTTGTTGATGGCGCGATAGAAGCGCTCCAGCTCCACGTCCCCGAGCTGGGCGGGGAAGGTCTCCTGGAGCTTGGGGTAGTAGTGCTCCCAGAAGGGGCGGCTGCGGCCGACCAGG
>JALUUA010000251.1 GCA_027021605.1 Candidatus Bipolaricaulota bacterium
ACTCGACCCCCCTTAGGTCCCAGTGCACCTTCCCGGTTGCACCGCCCCGCCACTTGTACGATGCGCTCCAGAGGCCCAATGGCCCGATAGACCACGGGGAAGTCCAGATCGACGCCCGCCTCCACGACTTGAGTGCTGATGAGACGTACGGGCTTCCCGTCGTTTAGCCTTTGGTGGATCTCCTTCAGGATCTCCCGCCGGTGGGCCGCGCAGAGGAGCGTCGAGAGGTGAAAGGCGCTCTCGTCCTCGCCCAGCTCGTTGAGCAGGGCCAGCGCGTCCTTGCGCGTGTTGAGCACCACCATTGCCTGGGGATGTTGCCGAAGCTCCTCGGCCAGCTCGGCCCAGGAGAGCGGCTCCCGGCGATACTCGTACCTCACCCGCCGCAACAAGCGGAAGTGCTCGGGATATTGCGGCACGATCTCGCCGCGGAGCTTTTGGGTGTTGAAGACCCGCGCGAAGCGCTCCCCCTCGAAGGCGGGCTGGGTGGCGGTCGAGAGCACGACCGTGACGCCGTAATCCTCTACGAGGGCGTTGAGCACGTCGAGGGTGGGCTCGAGCACGTGGGGCGGCAGCGTCTGCACCTCGTCCAAGATGAGCACGCTCCTCGCGATGTTGTGCAGCTTGCGACACTTCGAGGGCTTGTGGTGGAAGAGGCTCTCGAAGAGCTGGACGGTCGTCGTCACGATGAGAGGGGCCTCCCAGTTCTCGCTGGCCAGGCGCAAACGGAGGGTTTCCTCGTCCTGACACTCGTCTTCTCTTTCGGGGAACTCGAAGGCGCTGTGATGCTCCAGCACGGCGTCCTTCCCCAACACCTCGCGATAGACTTGAGCGGTCTGGTCGATGATGCTCGTGTAGGGAAGGGCCACGATCACCCGCCGCAGGCCGTGCGCATGGGCGTGCTTGAGGGCGAAAGCCAGCCCGCTGAGGGTCTTGCCCCCGCCCGTGGGGACGGTCAGTCGAAAGATTCCCGGAGGCTTTTCTGCCGCTTTAAGACAAGCGTCGTAGACTTCCTCCCGCACCCGAAGCACGTGAGGGTCTGTCCTCTTCGTGCTTCCATGAGTTCGTTTTTTCAGGAAAGCGGCCCGTCCGGCCTCGAAGCGCTCCCAGAGTTCCTTGAGGGAGGGCCAGCGGCCCCTTAGTCGACTCTTGTCGGGCTCGAAGTGCGCTTCCGTATCGAGATGGTCGGCGTCCACGAGCGCCGAGAAGAGCATTCGGATGAACAGCTCGCGGCGGGTGATCTGCTCTCTTGCGGGATGTCGCTCCACTCGAAACGGGGGCAGGGCTGCCTGTTTCTTCTTGAGGAATTGTTGCATGAGCAAGAGGGATTCCCGCTCTTGGTCAAGGAAATCCTTTAAAGCGTTAAGAAGCTCGCCGACGTCGGGAAGCCCGACGTGGTGCCCATAGATGGGCAGCGCGAGTTCTTTCCAGTCCTCGGGCTTTCGGGCACCGTGGACGATAAGATTGTAAATGAACGCAGCGCCCCACAGGGCGTGAGGGACCCGCCTATGGGGGCGTCCCTCGTGCTCAGCTTCCAGATACGCTTGGAACTCGGGGTTGCACTTCCCCAAATCGTGGAGCCAGCCGAGCCAAGCGGCTAAAGCCTCCGCCCCGAAGGGCCGAGCCCGCTCGGCGGCTTTTTGGGCGACAGCTTGGAGGTGTGCGGCGAGATCGTGCCACCGGCCCTCGCGATTGGGGGTGTGCGCTGCTGGTCCGTAGGGACGATCGCTCATCGTCCCTGCTTATACCACGAGGAAGAGCCCCGGTCAAGATTGAATATAACGGACTACGCGTTGAACTCGTTCATCACCGCCTCGATGTCCTGCTCCAGAAAGACCTCGATGGCTTGGGCGGCCCTGTCCAAAAAGGCGTCCAGCTCGCGCTCCTCTTCTTGAGTGAACGCCCCCAGCACGTAGTCCGTGAGGTCCTTAGGCAGGTCGGGACGCCCGATCCCCAGGCGCAGCCTCGGGATCTGCCGGGTGCCCAGCGCCTCGATCACGGAGGCCATCCCGTGGTGGCCCCCGTCGCCGCCCTGGGCCCGCGCCCGCAGCTTCCCAAACGGGAGCATCACGTCGTCGTAGACAATTAGAATCTCCTCGGGCGAAAGGCGATGGGTCCGGGCGATCTCCAAGACGGCCAGGCCGCTGCGGTTCATGTACGTCTGCGGCTTGGCCACCAAGAAGTCCCCGACGCGGTAAATCTGAGCCGTCCGGGAGGGCAACGCCTCCGGACGGCCGCGCCTCCGGCTTCGCGCGAGATAGCGGTCGACGGCGAGGAACCCGAGGTTGTGGCGGGTGCGCTCATAGCGGGGGCCGGGGTTTCCCAAGCCCACGACCGCTTTGCGGACCCGCATCGCCGCAGGTCGGGATCATTCGGAGCCCGCTGCGGGGGCGGACTCGGATTCGCCCTCCGCTCCCCCCTCCGCGGCCGCGGGCGCGGCCTCCTCCTCGACGGCGGCGACCTCCTCCACCTTGCGCGGCGCCAGCACCGTCACCACCACCAAGTCGGGGGAGGTGTGCAGCTCCACGCCCTCGGGCAGCTGCAGATCCCCGGTGTGGATGGACTGCCCCACGTCCAGGTCCGTGAGGTCCACCTCGATGAGCTCGGGGATCGCCTCGATGGGGCCCCGCACCTCCACGGTCTCGAGGATCTGCTCCACCACGCCCCCGGCCTTGCGGCCCTTCGCCTCGCCGTGGATGTGGATCGGGACCTCCATGGTCACGGGCCGGTCCGCGGGCGGCTGGTAGAAGTCCACGTGCAGGATCTCGTCCGTCAGCGGGTGGAACTGGATCTCCTTGATGAAGGTGTGGTACTCCTCGCCCGAGTCGAGCTTCAAGGTGATCCGCGAGCTGTGCGTGATCTTGGCGAACAGCCTCTCGAGCTCCTTGCGGTCGAGGCTGAGCAGCTCGTGAACCCCCGGGCCGTAGACCACCGCCGGGACCCGCCCGCTCCGGCGAAGGGCCCTCGGGTTCGTCCTCTCGCGCTTCTGTGCCTGCAGTTCGTAGGCCATACCCTATCCTAGCTCCTTCTTCCTAAGGGGTTCGCGTCCGTGTCCGTGGTCCGTGGGGATGCCCGATGATAGCGCATTCTTGCGCAGTTTGCCAGCGCTAGTAGTGCGGGAAGAGCTCGCTTACGGACTTCTCCGTGTGGATCCGCTCGATGATCTCGGCGAAGAGCTTGCCCACGGAGATGGGGGTGATCTTCGGGCTTTGGGGGGGCCGGATGGAGTTGGTGACGAAGACCCGCTCGATGGCCGAGTTCTCCAGGCGCTCCAAGCACCGATCGGCGAAGACCCCGTGGGAGAAGGCGGCGTAGACCTCGCGCGCGCCCGACTCCAAGAGCAGCTCCACCGCGGCGACGACCGTGCCCCCCGTGGCGATGATGTCGTCGACGATGATCGCCCGCTTGCCCTCCACATCCCCGATGACGTGGCGGGCCTCCACCTCGCCGGTCCGCTCGCTTACGCGGGCCTTCTCCACGATGGCGTACGGGAGGTGGAGCCGCTCGGCCACCGCGCTGGCCCGCTTGGCCGCCCCCACGTCGGGCGCCACGATCACCGTGTCGTCGAGCAGGCCCTCCTTCTCGATGACCTCGGCCACGATGGGGTCGATGCGGAGGTTGTCCACGGGGATGTTGAAAAAGCCCTGGATCTGGCCCGCGGGGAGGTCCAGGGTGAGCACGCGGTCGGCCCCGGCCGTCTCGAGGAAGTTGGCCATGAGCTTGGCGCTTATGGGCACCCGCCCGATGAACTTTCGGTCTTGACGGGCGTAGCCGTAGTAGGGCATCACCGCCGTGATCCGCCGGGCCGAGGCCCGCCGCAGCGCGTCGATGATCAGAAACAATTCCATGTAGTTCTCGTTGACGGGCGGCGAGGTCGATTGAATCACGAAGACGTCCGTCCCCCGCACGGTCTCCTTGATGTGGACGTGAATTTCGCCGTCCGGAAAGCGGCTCACCTCGGCGTCGCAGAGCGGGACGCCCAAACACCCGCTGATCTCTTGGGCGAGCTCGGGATTGGAATTCCCCGCGATCAGCTTCAGATCCCCGGTCATCGGCCCTCCTCTGCCCCCTTTGGGTTCGGTGTGGAATCGGGAACGCTCCGGGGACGTCCCCCGGAGCCCTACGATACTCGACGCCGCCGCGGCTCGTCAAACGCGGCCGCCTCACTCGTAGCGCAGCGCCTCCACGGGGGGCCGCAGCGCCGCGCGCCGGGCGGGCGGGAGCCCCGCGAGCGCGCTCAGCCCGACGGCCCCCAGCAGCGCGGCCGCGATGAGCCCCGCGCTCGCGCCGGGGGCGAGCGCGGCCCCCTCCACGAACCGGCTCACCACCGCGGAGAGGCTGAGCGCGATGCCGTATCCGAGCACCACCCCGGCGATCCCGCCCAGGAGCCCGAGCCCGCCCGCCTCCAGCACGAACAGGAGGAGGATCTGCCCCGGCCGCGCCCCCAAGGCGCTTAGGACCCCGATCTCGCGCGTTCGCTCCACCACCGCCGTGTACATCGTGTTGAGGAGCCCCAGGCCCCCCACGAGCAGCGCCACGGCGGCAATCGCCGTAAGCGTCGCGTTCAAGATGCGAAGCGCCGTGTGTACGACCTCGAAGATCCGCCGGGAGCTCTGCACGAGGGCCCCGGCCCCCGCGCCCGCCTCCCGAAGGGCTTGTTGGACGTCTTGCTCCAGCCGAACCACGTCGTAGCCGGGACGGGCCTTCACCCAGGCGAGCGTGATCCCCTCCCGCTCGCCCACCAGGGCCCACAGCGCCTCGAGGGGGAGGAAGAGCGCCCCCCGCTCGGGGGCGCCCCCGCCCCCCCAGCTCACGATCCCGGAGACGCGGAACGTCCGCCCGCGGATGCGGACGGCATCGCCCACGCCCACCCCGAGGTCGCGCGCCGCCTCGGCGCTGAGCAGCACCTCGGCGGGGCCGGGGGCCCGCCCCTCCACCCGCGAGACCCCGCCCCACAGGGGGCCTTCCCCCCCGGAGGGATCGGGATCGGGGTAGACGCCGACGACCGGCAGGAAGCCCTGGGCGTCCGCGGCGGCCACGGGCAGGGCCTCGCGCAGCCAGGCGCCCACCCGCTCCGCGCCCTCCACCCGCTCGAGGAGGGCGGGGTTCAGCGGGAGCCGCCCCCGGCTGCCGGGGGCGGGGCCGGGTCCCGCGGCGGACGGCAAGACGAGCACGACGTCGTATCCCAGACGCTCCAACTGCTGGGTGAGGGCCCGCTGTGCCCCCAAGCTGAGGCTCCCCAGGGCGACGACGGCCGCCATCCCGACCGCCACCCCGAGGGCCGTAAGCCCCGAGCGCAGCGGCCGGCGCAGCGCGTTGCGCAGCGCCAAGCGCCCCAGCTCCCAGAGCTGCCGCAACGCAGGGCTATTCACGGCGCTCGAACTCGACGAGCTGCAGCCGGAAGACCTCCACAAAGCGCCGCCCCGGGGCGAGGGCCGTAAGCGCCAGCGAGGTGCACACGCTCAGCGTGTGGGGCCTCCCGCCCGAGGGTTTCTCCTCCTCGAGCTGCATCCACGGCGGGAACGGGACCGTGGGGTCTTCCGCAATGGCCAGAAACGTCCGGCGGTCGGGCTTCTCCGGGTCCGTCAGCAGCCCGCAGATCGCCGGGACGCCCCCGATCGTCTCCCGCGCGCCCGTCACGAAGCGGGCTCCCCCCGAGAGGAGGAAGACGGTGTGGGGCTCCAGGCTCTCGCGGTTTGCCAGCAGCGCCTGGATCGCCTCGTCCTGGAGGAGGAGCTGGGCCTGGGCGACGCCGTTGGCCACCCCCGTCTCCAGTTGGTCCCGCCGGGCGATCACCTCGTTCGTGGTGACCACCCGGAGACGGTCGTCGGAGTCGGAGGCGGAGGCGGGCTCCACCGTCCAGCCGAGGCGAATCGGGTCCTCCAGCCCCTCGGTGACGATCTCGTAGACCGCCCGCGTGTAGCCGCCCGGGTACTGCTGAAAGTAGTTGGGCGCCTGCGCGGCGACGAGCCCCCCCAGCCCCAGGGCTAGAATTCCCAGCCCCAGCCCTACGAACCCGGGATGCCGACACCTGCGCGCTCCTGCGCTCGGATCACGCTTTTGTTCGTGCACCAACGGCGATTCCCCCCTTAGGCAAGCAGTATGTAATCGCGATCACAGACGTACGCCGCAAGGGGCGATTATAATGACCTTGTCCCTCTACTCTAACTTCCTCTCACCACCGCAAGTGGAGGACGCAGCCCCTGCTCCCCGCAGGGGCTGGCTTTTTTGGCTAGCGCTGAGAGGCCCGATACTTCTCCTCCAGGAAGCGGTAGACCTCGGCGTCGATGGCGCTCGGGTCCTCCAGGCGGCGCATCTCGAGGTTCTCCACGTTGTGGAAGTCCTCCAGGGCTTTTTGGGTGGTCTCGTCCAGCTCGCCCGTGATCCCGCCCGAATAGTACCCGAGGGCCTGGAGCATGGTTTGAATCTGCCGAACCCGTTCGGGGGTAAGCTCCCAGATCTCGGTGGGTTTGCCGAAGTAAAGCCGCTGGAGCCGGAGGAGCCGCGCCAGCTCCTCGATGGGCTGCGGGTGGTCGTCCACCCGCAGGTCCACGAGGCGGTCCGTAAAGCCCCCGTAGCCGCCCTTCTCCTTGACGACCAAGAGGGCCGCCGACTGCTGGCCGCGGCGGTCTCCCCCGGCGGCCTGGCCCGCCCTCAGGGCCTCGATGAGCCGATCCGCGAGCGGCCCCTTTGTCGTCTCGAACGCCTCGGCCATCGCCTCGACCACCCGTTGGGAGGCGAGGATGTTCCCCTGGCAGGCGTACCCCTCCCCCACGAGGTGGCCGGCCCACTCGTAGCACGCCTTCCCCGTGAACGCCGCAGCCCGCCCTTGGGCATCCACCACGCCGAGCTGGCGGTGCTCCCGCTCCTCGTCCTCCTCGGTGAGCTTCTTTACGACCTCCTCGGCACTCAGCCCCGCGCGCAGGAGCTCGAGCCCCCGGGGGCCGTAGCTCGTGTTGGCATAGGCTTGCGTGGCAATGGCCCCGACGTTCGCCGCCGCCCAGGGCACCACGGGGCCCACGGCCAAGAACTTCGACTCCACGGCCACCCCCCACTCGCCCGCCTCTCGATCGCAGGCCACGATGGAAAACGTGCTCGGATAAATCGTCGCGTCCATCCGCATCCCTCCTAGCGTCCCTCCTGCTTTGAGGCTTCGTCCTTTGGGATTTCTTGAGCGGCTTCCTCCAAGAGCCGGAGCAGCTTAAGCCGCGCGTTCGACGGTAGCGCATTCAGCCACTCCGAATCAAGCGGACCGGGGCGGCCCACCACGAGGAGCCCCACCATCCCCAGCGCCTCGTGAAACCGGCAGCGGTAGGGATAGCTCCCCTCCGGGAGGTCTGGCGGGACGGTCCACTCGTAGCGCTCCCCCTCCTCGAGGGAGCCGGAGTCCCACAGGGGGGCCCCCTCGAGGGCATAGGCCGTCGCGGTGTGGGGGCAGCCGCGGGCGCAGACCCAGCGCACCCGGTCCCCGGGGCGGACGAGCAGCAGCTCGGGATCGAGGAGATATCGCCCCTCGGGGGTGACGACGAGGCGCACCTCCCAGAGGCGGCTCATCCGGGGCTCCGGCTCCTTAACGTCAATTTCGACGGATGCGGCCGCCGTAGCGCCGTCCTCGTCCGTGACGGTGAGCGTGGCCGTGAAGACGCCCGCGGCCTCGTAGACGTGTTCGACGCGCTCCCCCTGCGCGGTCGTCCCGTCGCCGAAGGCCCACTCGTAGCGCACCAGTGACCCGTCGGGGTCGCGGGAGCCCGAGGCGTCGAAAACCACCCGGAGGGGCGCGGTCCCCTCGCGGGGCTCGGCCCGGATCGCCGCCCGGGGCGGCGCGTTTCGGACCGTGATCGTGAGCGAGGCCGGCGGGCTCTCCGCGCCCTGGGGGTCGACGGCGGTCACGGTGACGGTGTAGCGGCCCGGACGGGCGTAGCGGTGCTCCACCGTCCCCGTGGGCGTCTCCCGGGTGTTCCCGTCGCCGAAGTCCCAGCGAAACCGGAGCGCCTCCCCCGGGGGGAGGTCAGGGTCCTCGCCCACCGCCACGAAGCGCACGACCTTGCTGGGTGCTTCGGGGTTCGCGGGCGGGGGGCTCTCAAAGCGCACCGACGGCGGCGCGTTGCGCGCCCCGCAGCCGACCAGGCCCACTCCCAAGGCCAACAGCAGGAGGAGCCACAACCACCTTGAAACTTCGACCCGAAACACGGGGGAAGCCACGCTCATCGTAGGGCGCCGTCGTCCTCGGGTTTCGACTTCGGCTCGCAGGGGTCCTCGGCGTACTCCGGGGGCCAGCCCTCCGCCCCGATCAAGGGCAGGAAGCTGCACTCACACAGATCCCGCTCTACGAACGCGTCCCCACGGCGCTCGACGAGCTTCAGGGTCTGGAAGTGCCGACCGCCGACGGGGATCACGAGGCGCCCGCCGTCGGCCAGCTGCTCCTTGAGCGACGGGGGCACCCGGGGCACCGACCCGGTGGCGATGATCCCCGCATAAGGGGCGAACTCCGGCCAGCCCACCGTCCCGTCGCCGCACTTGTAGCGAACGTTATGGAAGCCGAGGGCCTCGAGCCGGGCGCGGGCCTTCTCCAACAGCGAGGGGAAGCGTTCGATCGTGTAGACCTCCGCGGCGAGGGAGGCCAGAATCGCCGTCTGGTACCCGGAGCCGGTGCCGATCTCCAGAACGCGGTCTTCGGGGGCGAGGCGCAGGGCCTCCGTCATGAGCGCGACGATGTAGGGCTGGGAGATCGTCTGCCCCTCGTCGATGGGAAGGGGACGGTTTTCGTAGGCGTGTTCGCGATAGGGCTCGGGGACGAACTCGTGGCGGGGGATCGTTCGGATCGCCTCGAGGACGCGTTCGTCCCGGATGCCGAGGGCGCGCAGCTCTTCGACCAAGCGATGGCGGGCGGCTTCCCAGGAGTCCATCGGGGCTCTTAGCGGGCCTCCTTCCTCTCCCCCTCTAGGGGCCATTCTAGGTCTCCCCTAGGGCCGATGCAAGGAGCGAAGCTCCCGGCGGATCGCCTCCGGGGAGAAGCCCCTGCGGCGCAGGAAGGCGTAGAGCCGCCGTTCGAGGGTTGCCGGATCCAGGCCCCGGCCCCGATAGCGGGCTAGGGCCTCCTCGAGGAGCCGGTGGAGGGCTTCCGTTTCGTCCTCGTCGCGCATCTCTTGGGTGAGGGCCTGCTCGATAAGCTCGTCGGAGAGGCCGTAGGCCCGCAGCTCCTGCGCGAGCAGCGCCCGGCTCCTGGGCTTGCGCTGCAGCCGATCGCGAATCCACAGGCGGGCGAACGCCTCGTCGTCGAGCCCGCCTTGGGCTTGGGCTTCGCTCAGGACCTCCTCCACGATTTCGGGCGAAAAACCCGCCTGCCGGAGGCGTCGGCGGGCCTCCGCGACGCTGCGCGGACGGTGCTTCAAGAGCCGAAGGAGCCGCTCGCGGGCCCGGGCCCGCTCCGCGCTTCTCCGGGGGTCAGGAGGGAGGTCGGGTGGGGAATCAGCCACGGCGACCGCGCGCCTTGACGGGCCTTCCGCCCTCGGGCTGTCCGCCGTCTGGGGGGGCCGTCGGGGTCGGTGTGCTTTCCTTGCCGGGCTCCTCCGGGAGGAGGCCCGCCCGTACCCGGATCTCCCGCTCGATCTCTTGGGCAAGAGAGGGGTTTTCGGCGAGGAACGAGGCGGCGTTGGCGATCCCCTGGCCCAGCTGGGTCTCCCCGTAGGAGTACCAAGCGCCGCTCTTCTTGACGACGCCGAGCTGCTCGCCCAGCTTTAGGAGCTCGCGCTCCCGGGCGATCCCCACCCCGTAGAGGATGTCGAAGCGGGCTTCCTTAAAGGGCGGGGCGAGCTTGTTCTTCACCACTCGCACGAGCGTTTCGTTCCCGACCTTCCGGCCGCCGTCCTCGATGGCGCCTAGGCGCTTCACCTCCAGGCGCACGGAGGTGTAGAACTTGAGCGCCAGGCCCCCGGTGGTCGTCGTGGAGGGCCCCCAGGGCCCCGACTGGATGAGCGATCGTATCTGGTTGATGAACACCACGAGGCAGTTCGACTGGTGAATCGCCCCGGAGAGCTTGCGCATCGCCTGGCTCATGAGGCGGGCTTGGAGGCCGACTTGGGTATCGCCCATGGCGCCCGCGATCTCCGCCTCGGGCACCAGCGCGGCCACGGAGTCGATGACGATTACGTCCACGGCGCCGCTCCTTACGAGATGTTCCGTGATCTCGAGCGCCTGCTCCCCGGAGTTGGGCTGGCTGAGCAGCAAGTGGTCGAGGTCGACGCCGATGGCCTTCGCGTACTGGGGGTCGAGCGCGTGCTCCGCGTCGATGAAGGCGGCGATCCCCCCCCGCTTCTGGACCTCGGCGATCAGGTGGAGCCCCAGGGTCGTCTTCCCCGAGGCTTCGGGGCCGAAGATCTCGGCGATGCGCCCCCGGGGCATCCCCCCGATCCCCAGGGCGATGTCCAGCGCCAGCGACCCGCTGGGGATCGTCTCCACGCTGAGGTGGGGCGACTGCCCCAGCCACATGATCGACCCTTCCCCGTAGCGCTTCTTGATCTGGTCGAGCACCGAGTCGAGCACTTCCCGCTTCCCCATGGCGCCCTCATGGTAGCCGATCCCCCCCGGGCCAGACAAACCGCCGAAGGCGACGATTCCTCGCGCTGCTTGCGCCCGCTCTTGAGCGGACTCCGGGCCGGACTGGACTAACTAGACTAATTACTAGAGCTAGAGGTAGAAGTGGATCGCCAGCCCTGCGGTGACCTCGCTCACCCCGCGGAAGAGGAGCCCCACCTCGGCCGCCAGGGCGATGTGGGGGGTGAGGCGGATCTCCAGCCCGGAGACGGCCTGCAGCGGGACGACCAGCGTGCCGCCGCTTCCGAACACGGCCGCCCCCGTGCCCAAGTAGAGATCCGCCACGGAGGTGTTCACGTACTTGAGGAACCCGCGCATCGAGAGGCTGGGGGCCTGGTCCACCACGAAGAGCGAAGCCTCGATCCCGAAGAGGTTGGCGACCCACAGGCGCCCGGACAGCCCCGAGGCGGGGAAGGTGTTCGGCGGGGTGAACGGGGCGGTGAGCCCCAGCCCGAACCCGATCCCGTGCCCCTGGGAGAGGTCCTCCACGGCGGGCTCCCCCCGCCCCGGGAGCGCAAGCCCGCCTACGACCAGCCCGAGGATCGCCAACGTGAGCGCTACGGCGTGTTTCGTACGGCTCGTGGACATCGCGTCTCTCCTCCTCTAAGCGTTGAATACGCCGTACTGTACGGGTTGTTCGCCCGAGGAGGAAGGACCGAGGGGCGGGGGGTGGGACCGACTCTGTCCGTCTCATAAGGGACCGGCGTCCCTGGAAGGGGGGCAGAAGGGGTGGCGTGCGCGGCCCGTTTCGCCCCGCTGGTCCCCTATCCCCCCAGATACGCCTGGCGGATGTAGGGGTCTTCCTTCATGTCGGCGACGGTGCCCTCGCGGACGATTCGGCCCGTCTCCAGGAGATAGATGCGGTCGGAGTGGCGGAAAGCGAACTCGGCGTTCTGCTCGGCCAGCAGGATCGTCATGCGGTAGCGCCTGCGGATCTCCTCCAGCGCTTGGGAGATGTGCGCCCGGACGATGGGGGCCAGGCCCAGGGTGGGCTCGTCGAGCATCAGGAGCTTGGGACGGGCCATCAGGGCCCGGCCGATGGCGACCATCTGCTGCTCGCCCCCGGAGAGGGTCCCCGCCAGCTGCCGCGCCCGCTCCCGCAGCCGGGGGAAGAGCTGGTAGACGTCCTCTAAGTCCCTCAAGATCCCGTCGTCCCGGCGGCGGTAGGCCCCGAGCATCAGGTTGTCGTAGACGCTCAAGTACGGGAACAGGCTGCGCCCCTCGGGGCAGTGGATCACCCCGCGGTGGACGATCTCGTGGGGCTGCGCGGGGAGGGGCTCGCCCGCGAAGAGGATCCGTCCCCGGTAGGGCACAAGCCCCGAGATCGCGTTCAGCAGCGTCGTCTTGCCCGCCCCGTTGGGGCCGATCACCGAGACGAACTCCCCCTCGTGGACCGCGAAGGAGAGCCCGTAGAGGGCCTGGGCCTTCCCGTAGAAGACGCTCAGCCCCTCGACCCGGAGCGCCACCTTCCGCTCCGTCGCGGTCGAGACGCCACGGGCTCGGGCTTGGGCGCTCATCGTCGAACCCCCTCGCCTTCGCCTTCGTCTTCGCCCTCGCCCTCGCCCTCGTGCTCGTGGAGCGTCCCCGCCAGGTACGCCTCCTGGACGGCGGGGTTGTGGGCGACCTCCTCGGGGGTGCCCTCGGCGAGCTTCTGGCCGAAGTGGATAACGACAACGCGCTCGACGAGCTTCATCAGCCCGCGCATGTTGTGGTCCACGATCACGAGGGTGCGCCCCTCCGCGCGCAGCTCCCGGACGAGGTCGCTCAGCTCCTCGACCTCTTGGTGGGTGAGCCCGGCGAAGGGCTCGTCGAGCAGCAGGAGCTTGGGGTCGTTGGCCAGGGCCTTGGCGATCTCCAGCTTGCGCAGCCCCGCCTGGGGGAGGGCGTTGGGGTAGGTGTGCCAGCAGTCGCAGAGGCCGTCGTGGGGTCGGGGCTCGTGGCCGATGGCTTCGCACAGCCCGGCGCGTGCGCAGCAGGCCGCCACCTGCGCGATCCGCTCCCGGCGCCCCCCCGTTCGCGCGAAGATCGCGTTGGGAAGGAGCGCGATCTCGACGTTCTGGGCCACCGTCTTGTGGCGGAAGGGGCGGGGGATCTGGAAGGTGCGCGCGATCCCGGCCTGCACCACCCGGTAGGGCGGCCAGCCCGTGATCTCCCGCCCGCGGAAGACGATCCGACCCCGGTCGGGCTTGTGCATCCCCGTGATGAGGTTAAACAGGGTCGTCTTCCCCGCGCCGTTGGGGCCGATCAGCCCCAGGATCTCCCCCTCCCGGACGGTGAAGCTCAGGTTGCTTACCGCCTGCAGGCCCCCAAACGCCTTCGAGAGGTGTGCCACCTCGAGCATCGCGATCCCCCCGTCCCTCGTCCGGCTCATCGCTCTTGCTTTGATTTTATTGCAGCGTCTATCGTTTCGCCGCCTCCGTGGGCTCCTGTCTCGGCGTCTGCGTCTGCGTCGGCGTCGACGCCGACGTTGCAGTTGGCCCCCCCGGCGGGCGCTGCTGCGCCGCTGTGGGAGCGGAGGAGGCCGTCGGGCTCGGCGCGGTCCGGCCGGGGCCCAGGCGGGCGCGCAGCCGGGCGAGGAGTCCGCCCTGGACCAACAGCAGGGTGAGCAGGGCGAGCGTAAAGAGCACGCCGAAGCGCAGCTCCCCCAGGGGCCGGAAGATCTCCTCGAAGAGCTTGAAGAAGTAGGCCCCGAAGATCGGGCCGATGATCGTTCCCATCCCACCCAGCACCGCGGTGGCGATCGCCTCCACGGAGCGCTGCAGGTTGAGCACGTCGGAGGGCCCCGCCGAGCCGATGTGATAGACGTAAAACGCCCCGCTCAGGCCGGCGAAGAAGCCGCTGATCGCGAACGCCAGCGCCTTGAACTTGGCGGTGTTGATCCCGGCGGCCTGGGCGGCCTCCTCGTCGTCGCGGATCGCCTCGAGCGCAAGCCCAATGCGGGAGCGGGCGATCGCCCACAGCACCAGGAAGCTCCCGACCATGAGCGCGAGAGCATAGTAGTACTTCGTCACGGCGCTAAAGCTCAAGAAGCACTTCAGGCTGCAGAGGATCGTCCCCTCGGCGCCGGGGATGCCCAGATCGAAGCGGTCGGCGGGCTTGAGCCAGCGCACGAAGCGGTCGAAGGCCAGGGCCGCCACCAGGGTCATCAGCGAGAGATACGGCCCATGCAGCCTCAAGGCGGGGGCGGCGACGAGCAGCCCCCCCACGGCGGCCACCAGGGCGCCGAGCCCGATGATCACCCAGGGGTTCCAGCCCACGCTGAGCGAGAGGATCGCCGCCGTGAAGGCCCCCAGCCCGAAGAAGAGGGAGTGGCCGAAGCTGATCTGCCCCGCGTAGCCCCCCAGCAGATCCCAGCTCATGGCCAGGATCGCCAGCAGGTTCGCCGTGATGAGCACCCCCAGCCACTTGGAGAGCAGAAAGGGGTTCTGCTGGAGGGAGGGGAACAGCAGGGGCAGCAGGTAGGGGAGCGCGGCCAGGAGCGCGAAGAAGACCACCAGCAGCCCGAGGAGCCCGGGCTTTCGGGTTCGGGAGCGCTGGGGCGTGTGCGCGCTCATGCGGCAGCCCTCCCCAACAGCCCCTGGGGCCGGAAGGTGAGCACGAACATCAGCAAAACGAGGGAGGCGAGCCCGCGGGCCTCCGGCGCGAACTGCTGGACGATCGTCTCGGAGAACCCGATGATGAGGGCCGCCCACAGCGAGCCGGGGATGCTCCCCAGGCCGCCCAAGACGACCGTGGAGAAGGCGATCGTGAGCAGCAGGCGCTCCTCCAGCGGGCTGATCCCGAAGAACGAGCCCACGAACAGCCCGGCGATCGCCGCCAGCGCCCCGGAGAGGGCCCAAACCCACAGGATGATGTTCCGGGTGGGGATGCCCACCAGCGCCGCGCCGCGCCGCTCCATGGAGAGGGCCAAGATGGCCTTCCCCGCCCGGGTGCGGTTCACGAAGAGCCACAGCGCCCCGATGATCAGCAGCGCGATCGCGCTGGCCGCCAGGCGGTTATACGGGATGCGCGTCCCGCCCACCACGAGGATGCCGTCGACCAGCGGGGGCAGGATGCGGGAGTTGAAGCTAAAGAGCAGCCCGATGATCTGCTCGAGCACGACGGCAAAGAGGAGCGTCCCCAGGAAGACGATCACGGGGCGGTCCTCCACGGGCCGGATCAGCAGGAGGTAGACCAGGGGGGCCAGGACGGCCATCCCCCCCACGGCGAAGAGGGCGGCCGCCGGGAGGCTCCAGCCCCACCCCAGGGCCCAGATCGCCAGATACGCCCCCACCATGGCAAACGCCCCGTGCGCGAGGTTGAGCACCCCGGCCACGCCGAAGATCATGGTAAAACCCAGCGCGATCAGGGCGTACAGCGAGCTGATCAAGAACCCGAGTAGGAGGACTTCGATGATGCCGCCCAAAGCCTTGATCCCCTTTGCCTGGTCGCTTTATCGTGTGGCTTTTGGTTGTAGGTCCCTGCCGGCCCCTCCGCCGCGGGGGATGGGACCTCGTCGCATGATAACAAAGGAGCGCGAGGAGGGCCACCCGCCTCCGCCTCCCATCTCCCTCGTCCGGGCGGGGCAGGACAGGACAAGGCAGGGCAGGGCCCTCCTCGCTTTCCGCTCTTCTCCTAGCGGATCGTTAGCGGAGCCACGGCGGCAGGACGAACGACGCGGTGGCCAGGTGCGGCGGGAAGATCACTTCCTGCTGGCCGCCCTGCCACTGGATCCAGATCCCCTCGGCCAGGCCGGGGCCGTAGCGGACGTCGTGGGGGAAGTCCTGGTCGGGGCGCAGCAGCGTGACGCCCGTCTCGCCCCGCTCGTAGAAGCCGAGGTTCCCCGAGGTGCCCACGAAGAGGTTCGTCGGGTTGCCCTCCGCGTCCCGCTTGCCGAACTCCTCCAGGGCCTGGATGACGGCGGTGGTGCTCGCCTCGTCCTTGGGGAGCACCCCGGCGCTCTCGATGGCTGCCTTCAGCAGGTAGAGCGCGTCGTAGCTGGCGAAGGCGTTGTAGCTGGGGATGGTCACCTCGGGCTTGAAGTCCGTAAACGCGGCGAAGGCGTCCACGAAGGGGATCGTCTTCTCCGTGATGGGGGCGCGGGCACCCGAGGTGAAGGTGACCACGGACTCCGCCGCGCCCTGGGTGAGCTGATCGAAGCGGCCGTCCTGGGCCTGGACGTTGATCCCCACCATCGGGAGCGGGACCTGCTGGGCCGCCCACTGGGCCGTGGGGCGGGTCCCGGTGTGGGCCATGATCGTGTAGATCCCGCCGGTGCGCCCCTCCATGGCGCTTACGGCCCGGTTGAAGAGCGCGGTGAAGTCCGTGGTGTCCTCGGCGTAGCGGATCGCGTCGGCCACCTGGAGCTTCGAGCCGACGGCCTGCAGCAGCACGGGGAACCCGTCGGTGATGGGCTTCGTCCAAACGGCGTCCTCGGCGAGGAGGACGATGCTGTCCCAACCCAAGCCGCGCTCCAGGAAGCCGACGGCGAAGGTGAGCGCCGCCTCCAGGATGAGGAAGGAGTTGATCGGACCGACGCGGAAGAAGAACTTGTAGTTGTCGTAGTCGGAGGCGACTTGGATGGTGGCCGCCGGGGTCGAGGCCCCCGTCCCCAGGAAGAGCTTGCGCAGCACGGGGATGGCGGGCAGGGACCCGACCAGCTCCTCACTGAAGAAGAAGCCGGTCAGCACGTCGGCCCCCCGGCCCACGAGGTCCTGGAGGGCGATGGGGGCCTGGTCGGCGCGCCCGGCGCTGTCGGAGGTGATCAGCTCCAGCTGGACGCTCGTGTCGCCCACCCGGATGCCGCCGGCGGCGTTGATCTCCTGAATCCCGAGGCGCAGGGCCTTCTCGGCCGCCTCGCCGAAGAAGGTGGCCAGGGGGTTGGCCATCCCGATGACGAGCGTCTCCTGTCCCCGCACCAGCGGGCCGTGGGCCCACGGCCCCAGGGAGAGCAGGGCCGCTCCGGCCCCCAACTGCTTCAGGAACGTCCGACGACTCTGCTTCGGAAGACCAGTTTTTTGCATCGCTTTTCCTCCTTCGCGTTGGTGGTTCGCTTCCGTCGTTTGTCTGTGTTTACTCTAATGCCCTTTTCCTCCCGTCTGACAGCGGGAGGATCTGTCCCGCTGCCCCACCGGGCGGTGGGATTGGGCTCGGCTCGGCTCAGTTCAGTTCAGCTCCGCTCGGCTCAGGAGCAGGGCTTGGCCCGGACCCCCAGCAGCCGGACGGTCTTCTCCGCCACGGGGTCCACCAGGAGGTCGCAGCCGTTGCTCACGAACGTCAGGAACGCCAGATCGGCCGTGGCCGAGTCCTGCTCCTTGCTGAGGTCCCCCACCAGCACGCCGATGGGGTTGGCCGCCACGGTGGTCCCGGTCACGAAGGCGGTCGCGGTCCCGGCCACCTCGGCGAGGGTCTGGCATCCGACGATGAAGGCGGACGGCCCCCCGATGTGGATGCCCGCCTTGGCGTTGCGCTCGACCCGGCCGTCGACGATCTCCGCCGAGGCGTTGTCGGCCACGCTGATCCCAAAGCAGCCGCTCTCCTGGACGACGACGTCCTCGATGTAGGCGCTGGCGTTGCCGCCCACCAGGATGCCGTTGATCCCGCTTTGGGCGATGAACGTCTGCGCGCCGATCCGGGCGCTCGCCTCGTCCATGATCGAGATGCCGTTTGCGCCGCTCTGGCGGATCACGGTCTTGCCGCTCAGGGTGATACTCGAGCGGCCGCGCAGCGCGATCCCGCCGCCGATGGGGTTCCCCAGCACCTCGAGCCCGTTCTGCTGGATGGTGACGTCCTCGAGGACAGCCTGGGCGTAGTTAAAGAGGGCGATCCCGTTCTGGGCGTTCCCCGCGATCACCACGTCCTTGAGGACGATCAAGGGCGAGAGCTGCTCGGGGAGCCCCGGGGGCGATTGGCCCTGCACGCCGTTTAAGCCCGCGGTGATCGTCATCCCGCGCAGCTCCACGCGGAACGGCCCGGCCACGATCACGCCCTTGGCCACCGAGACCTGATGGGGGCCGCTGCCGATGAGCGTGAGGCTGTTGCCGATGATGACCGGCCCGACGTACTCCCCGGCCTGGATGAAGATCGTGCTGCCGGGCGAGGCGGCGGCGACCGCCTCCTGGATGGAGGTGAACCCGCACAGCGGCGGCCCCTCGGGGCAGACGGTGAGCAGCTCGCCCGCCTGCGCTCCCAAGGCCCCGCCGCCGAGCGCCAACAGAAGCCCTACCAGAAGCCAGCGACCGGCCCCTCGCTTCGCGTACAGTGCTCGCATACCGAACCTCCTCTTTTGGGTTTTGCGGAAAGGTACTCCTCGGCGAAAGAAGCGGTCTCGTCCCGTCCCGTCTGGGCGAAGACCGCCCGTGGTTCTGTGCTCCTCCTCTCCCACCTCCTTCTCCACACGGTGTGGTTTTAGAAGAGCGCCTCTTCCCTTTTTTGCCCAAGGGGGCTTCGTTTGTCTATACTGACACGAAATCGGCTCGGCTGTCAAGTCCGCTCCCGAGATCGGGTACGCCCCGGTCGTGCGTCCCGAAAGAAAAAACCGAGGCAGAACAACCAGGAGGAGGCGGGAGAGAGAATGAGCAAACCCCAATCGGGCGAGAGCGCCCTCGTCGAGGCCCTCAAGCGGGGGGACGTCGCGCTGGTGACGGGCGTCTACGGCGACCCCTGTACGTCCCTTTTGGATCGCATGCGGGCCGAGGGGCTTCGGGTCGAGATCAGCGTGGAGGAGAAGACGGCCCTCTCCCAAGCCCTGGGGGCCTCCGCGGTGGGCAAGCGGGCCGTGATGGCCGCCAAGCAGGTCGGGATCAACGTGGCCGCCGACCCCCTGGTGACGGCGGCCACCCACGGGATCGGCGCGGGAGTGCTGGTGATCTGCGGGGACGACCCCGGCGCGGCCAAATCGCAAAACGAGGAGGACTCCCGCTGGTACGCCAAGCTCACGGAGCTGCCGCTGATCGTGCCCCACGACCCCCAAACGCTGGCCGCCGGGGCCGTCGAGGGGCTCCAACTCTCGGAGGAGCTGGGGGTCCCCGTGCTGATGCAGATCACCGGGCGGCTCACCCGGATGACGGGGCCCGTCGAGCTTCCGGAGCCCTTGGGCCCGGCTCCCGCGTTCCGGAGGGAGCGGGCCTGGAGCCGCTTCATCCTCGAGCGCCACAAGTACCACCTCCAAGAGGTCTGGCCCAAACTCCAAGCCCACGTGGAAGGCTCGAAGCTCCACCGCGCGCAAAAGCGCGAGAACGCGCGGGAGGGCGTGATCTCCTGCGGGTACGCCTCCTCGCTGGTGGAGCACGAGAACCACCTCGTGCTGGGCTACGCGCACCCCCTTCCCGAGAGGCTCCTTGTGGGGTTTCTAGAGGGCCTGGAGCGCGTGCTGATCGTCGAGGAGATCGCGCCGTTCGTGGAGGAGGGCGTCCGGGCCCTCGTGGGAGTGCATCGTTTGGGGGTCGAGGTCCTCGGGCGGCTTACGGGCCACCTCCCGCGGGTGGGGCAGCTCGAACGCGAGCACGTCGCCGCGGCCCTCGCGCGGGAGCCCCAGGGCTGGAACTTCGATATAAAGATGCAGCTGAGCGACACGCTGCAGACCGTTCCCTGCGGCGGGTTCGAGCCCCTGTATCAAGCCCTGGCGGAGGTGCTTCCTGAGGGCCATCCCGTCGCCGGGGACGTGGGCTGCTCCATCCTGCACGGCTACTTCCCGCCCCAGGTCGTCACCACGGCGTACGCGCTGGGAACGTCGATCGGGACGGCAGCGGGGATGAGCCTCTCCGGGGGGAAGGGCGTCGCCCTGATCGGGGACACGGGCTTTCTGCACTCGGGGATCACCGGGCTGCTCAACGCCGTCGAGTTCGGGCACAACGTGCTCGTGATCGTGCTCTACAACCGCATCTCGGCCATGACCCCCGGGGAGCAGGACATCCGGGGCATCGAGAAGCTCAAAGCGCTGATCGAAGCCTGCGGCCCCACGGCTATAGACGAGGTCGACGTCGACCGCGCCTCCCCGGAGGAGCTAAAGGGGCTCTTGGAGAAGCGCCTGGAGGAGCAGGGCGTCCACGTGGTGATCGCCAAGGCCCAGCCCCGGCCCTTCGGGATGGGCATTGGGTAAGCGCGAAGGAAGCACAGCGGGGTAAGCGCACGGGTTGGGCCCGCGATGACGCGCACGGAGCGTTTTGTGCAGGAGCTGGCTCGGGTGGGGGGCACGGCCGCCGTGCTCGCGCCCCCGGAGGTGCCCGCCCACGTCGCGGGTCTGCTCCGGGAGCGGGGAGCCCGTGGGGTTCTCCTGGCGCCCGACCCCCTGCCGGGCGAGCCCGCCTGGGAGCCGGCCCTGCGGGAAGCCCTGGAGGGGGAGGGTGTCACCGTCGTCCGCGGCGCGGAGGACCCCGCCGGCCTGCGGGAGGTCCCCGCGGGGATCACGGGGGCCCTTGCGGGCGTGGCCGAGTCGGGCACGCTGCTGCTCGGCGGGAAGCCCCGAGGCCCCTGGCAGTGGGCGAGCCTCCTGCCACCCCTGCACGTGGCCCTCGTCCGCGAGGAGCGGATCTGCGCTTCCCTGGACGAGGCTTTTTGTGTGCTCCGCGAGTCCCTTCAGGAGGGCGTGGAGGAGTTCGTCTGGATCACGGGGCCGAGCCGCACCGCCGACATCGCGATCACGCTGCTGTTGGGGATGCACGGCCCCAAGGAGCTGCACGTCGTGGTGGTGAGCTAGCGTGCCCCGGGATCTGGCCCGAGAGATCGAGGATGCCCTTCAGAACGGGAACCTCCAGCAGGCCCTTGCGGGCTTTACGGGGGCCGTGGGCTTCCTGCGCGCCCAGGCGATCGCGGACCTCCCCGATTACGAGGGGCTGCGCGGGCGGGCCCGCCGGATCAAGGCCGAGGCGATCGAGAACCTCGACGCCCTTCTCGAGCAACTGAAGGAGAGCGTCGAGGCCCGCGGCGGCCGCGTGGTGTTCGCCCGCGACGGGGAGGAGGCCCTCCGCTACGTTCGGGACCTCATCCGCGCCCACGGCGTCCGACGGATCGTGAAGTCGAAATCGATGACCGCGGAGGAGATCGGGCTTGCGGAGCGCTTGGAGGCCCTGGGGGTGAGCGTCCTCGAGACGGACTTGGGGGAGCGGATTGTGCAGCTGGCCCGCGAGCGGCCCTCGCACCTCATCGGCCCGGCGCTCCACAAGACCCTCGACGAGGTGCGCGGGGTCTTTCGGGAGTGGCTCGGGCTCGAGGACCCTCCCCGGGAGCCCGCGGAGCTGGCCCGCCTGGCCCGCCAAGCCCTGCGCGATGCGTTCTTCGAGGCCGAGATGGGGATCACGGGCGCGAACTTCGCCGTGGCCGAGACGGGCCATTTGATGCTCGTGGAGAACGAGGGGAACATCCGCCTGACGGCCCGCCTTCCGAAGGTGCACGTCGCCCTCATGGGCGTCGAGAAGGTCCTCCCCGCGCTCGAAGATCTTACGGTGTTCTTGAAGCTCCTCCCCCGCAGCGGGACGGGGCAGAAGCTTACGAGCTACGTATCGCTCTTTGCCCCCCGGCCCGGCCTGCACCTCATCGTTCTGGACAACGGCCGCTCGCGGCTGCGGGCGGACCCCGAGCTGCGCGAGGCCCTCTACTGCATCCGCTGTGGGGCCTGTTTAGATAGCTGTCCCTCCTACCAGGCCGTGGGCGGACACGTCTTCGGGGGCCGCGTCTACATGGGCGGAATCGGGACTGCCTGGACCGCCGGGGTGGACGGCCTAGAAGAGGCCGCCGAGTTCCACGGGCTGTGCACGAGCTGTGGGCGCTGCACGGAGGTCTGCCCCGTCAAGATCGACATCCCCTGGCTCAATACCGCCATCCGGAGTCGGGCCCGGCAGCTCGAGAGCCCCCGGCACCGCCGGGCCGCGAGGGTGTTGGGGGAGATCGACCGCTGGGCCCGGTGGGGGAGCCTCCTCGCCCCGCTCGGCAACCGC
The DNA here is from genome assembly GCA_027021605.1 of Candidatus Bipolaricaulota bacterium. GTDB lineage: Bacteria > Bipolaricaulota > Bipolaricaulia > RBG-16-55-9 > RBG-16-55-9 > JALUUA01. Next base: position 21,504 of record JALUUA010000251.1, read on the forward strand.
GCGCTGCACTCGGGGCCGGGAAGGCGGCTTGTGGCCCGCGCGCTGGGCCTCGACCCCGAACGGACCCTCCCCAAGTTCGCGCGGCCTACGTTTCGGGCCCAAGCCCGGACACGCCCCCGATCCCAGCGGCAGCGCTTGGGGGCGGTCGACGGCGTAAAGCTCTTCGTGGACTGCTTTACGAACCACTTCGAGCCGGGGGTCGGGCTCGCCGCGCTGCGGGTCCTGGAGCGCCTCGGGGTCCGGGTGGAGCTTGCTCGTAACGTCTGCTGCGGGCGCGCGGCCCTCTCCCAGGGGCTCCTCGAGCGGGCGCGGGCCCTTGCCAACGAGAACGCCCGCCGCCTGCTCCCCGAGCTTCGGGAGGGGGAAACGATCGTAGGGATCGAGCCCAGCTGTGTTGCGGCCCTGCGGTCGGAGTACCGTCACCTGCTGCCCCCCAAGGAGGCGGAAGGGCTGCGGGAGCGCGTCCGGGACGTGATGGAGTTCCTCGCCGAGCCCGAGATCTCCCGGAGGCTCTCGGAGCTCCTTCCGTCGGAGGAGCCCAAGAAGGTCGTCTACCACGGCCACTGCCAGCAGAAGGCCCTCGGCTCCCACGGGGCGATCGTCGCGCTCCTGCGGGACCTGCCGGGCCTGGAGGTGCAGACGGTGGAAGTAGCCTGCTGCGGGATGGCGGGGTCGTTCGGCTACAAGCGCGAATTCGCCGCGCTCTCGCGCCACCTGGGGCGCCGGCTGGTTGGGCTCGTGGAAGCCCAAGGGCAAGGGGGGGAGCCGGTGGCGTGCGGCTTCTCGTGCCGATCGCAGCTTCGGGATCTGGGGGGCCTGCGGGCGCGGCACCCGGTACAAATCCTCGACGAACTCTTAGCCCAATCGCAGGAGGGATCGCTATGAGCGTGAAGGCATTTGACTGCACGGGCAAGGTCGCCCTGGTGACGGGCGGAGGGCGGGGGATCGGGCGGGCGATCGCCCTGGCGCTCGCAGACGCGGGCGCGGACGTGGTGCCCACGAGCCGCACACAGACGCAAATCGAGGCGGTGGCGGGCGAGATCGAAGCCCGGGGCCGGCGGACGCTCGTACAGCCCTGCGACGTGGCCGATCCCTCCCAGATCGAGGCGCTCGTGCGCAGGGTGGTGGACGAGCTGGGCCGGGTGGACGTGCTGGTGAACGCCGCGGCGATCAGCCCCCTGTGGAAGCGCATGGAGGAGGTCACCGAGGACGAGTGGGATCGCATCATGGGCGTGAACCTCCGGGGGGCCTTTCTCCTCAGCCGCGAGGTGGGAAGGCACATGCTGGAGCGGGGGGGCGGCTCCATCGTGCACATCGCGTCCATCGCGGGGCTCAAGGGGGTCACGCACTTCGGGGTCTACGCCGTGAGCAAGGCCGGGCTGATCGGGCTGGTTCGGGTGCTGGCGCGGGAGTGGGCCCCCCAAGTGCGGGTGAACGCGATCGCGCCGGGGTGGGTGCGCACCGACATGGCCCGCCCTGTGCTGGGGCACCCGGAGATCTCGAAGGGGCTCCTCCGCGAGATCCCCCTGGGACGATTTGCCGAGCCCGAGGAGATCGCGCCTTTAGCCGTGTACCTGGCCTCGGACGCCTCGAAGTTCGCCACCGGGCAGGTGTTCGTGGTGGACGGGGGACAGCTGCTGTAGCTTGTGGTTACACCTCGAGCACCTGCTGCTCCTTCTCCTTCATGAGTTCGTCGATCTTCTCGGTGAACTCGTGGGTGATCTGATCCATCTCCTTGATGGCCCGGTGGAAGTCGTCCTCGCTCAGCTCCCCCTCCTTCTTCTGGCGCTCCAGCTCCTCCTTCATGTGGCGGCGGATGTTGCGGATCGCGATCCGGGCCTCTTCGGCCTTCTGGTGGACGACCTTCACCAGCTCCTTGCGCCGCTCCTCCGAGAGCTTGGGCACCGCGATCCGCACCACCTCCCCGTCCGAGGAGGGGTTGAACCCCAAGTTGGCCTCCAAGATCGCCTTCTCGATCGCGGCGATTTGGGACTTGTCGTAGGGCCGGATCACGATGAGGCTGGGCTCCGGGGCCGTGATCGTGGCCAGATGTTTCAGGGGCGTCTTGGTGCCGTAGTAGTCGACCATCACTTCCTCGACCATGGCGGGGTTGGCCCGCCCCGTGCGCACGTGTCGCAGCTCGTCCTCGAAGACGCGGAGCGACTTCTGCATGTGCTGGCGCATCTCCTCCAGGCTCCTGTCCGGCATGCCGTTCACCCCCCTTTGAGTACGGGAATTATAGTTCCTACCCGGCCTCGGGGCCAACCGAGCGCGGTGGACCCCGCCCCCCTCGGTTGACCCCCACGGGGACCCAAGGCTACCATGCTCCGCCGGGATTGTCCGCAAAACGGTAGAACGGCACGGGAAAGGGGAGGTGAACCCGTTTCAATGACGGCGATGACGGCCCAGACCGCTCTGCCCTCCCGGGCGCTCCTGCTCCTTGCGCTCGCCGCCTTCGGGACGCTGCCGGCCGTCGTGCCCGCGAAGGGGTACCACGACGGCTCGCTGCGCCTCCACACGTGGAACGTGGAGCTCGTCGGCCACAACGGCGAGGTGGCCCGCGTGGGCAAGGGGATCACCGAGCTGCAGGTGCGCGGACCGTATGTTTATCTGGGCTCCCTCGGCGGGGTCCTTCTGGTCGTGAACGTCTCCGACCCCGCAAATCCCCAGCTGGTGGGGAAGCTCGCCTTCGAGGGCGGCGACATCCGCGACGTAAAGCTCCACCCCACCCGGGAGATCGCGGTGATCACCCTGCGGGTGGGCGAGCCCCCCGATCGGGGCTTTCGGATCCAGTTCCCCGGGGTCTTCGACCTCCGCTTGGGCGGGGAGACCCCCGGCGAAGAAGAGGGGGAGGGGGAGGGGGAGGGAGAAGAAGAAGAGCCCGCAGGGGACTTCTTCCGCGGGATCGTGGTGGTGGACCTCTCCGATCCGCGCAACCCCCGGGAGCTAGCGCGACTCCCGAACGTCGACGACCGGGGGGAGCCGAGCGAGGTGCACAACCTCTACGTTGACGGGGACTACGCGTATCTGGTGGGCACGGGCCGCGGCCTGGTCGTCGTGAGCCTCCAAGACCCCGAGAACCCCCGGGAGGTTGCGGTCTTCCGCGGCTCGGGGATGTACTACCACGACGTGGTGGTAAAAAACCTCCCCAACGGGCGCCGGATCGCCTATCTTTGTGGGATCTTCACGGGGCTGCACCTCGTGGACGTCACCGTGCCGGAGGCCCCCGTGGAGCTGGGGGTCTGGCGGGAGCCGGGCTGGCTGCAGGCTCTGACCCACTACGCCGAGCCGACGCCCTCCGGGAGGATCACGGTCGTGGGGCCGGAGCACGGCTCCGGGTACGCGGGGCGGCTCTACCTCGTGGACACCCGGGACCCCAACCGCCCGCGCCTCCTCTCGACGTGGAGCCTCCCCGGCCACGAGTGGCAGCCCTCGGGCTTCCCGCCCCAGCGATTTCAGTACCAGTGGACGCTCCACAACTTCGACGTGCGGGAGGATCGGGTGTACCTGGCCCACTACGGCGCCGGGGTCTGGGTGATCGACATCTCCGACCCCCAAAGCCCGAGGGCGATCGCCTCCTTCGGGCCGGAGTCCTTCCGGCCTTCGGCCCTCGTCCCGGATCCGGAGCACGAGGGGCAGGAGGGGTTCCCCGTCCCCCGGGTCTGGGCCGTGGAGGAGCAGGACGGCCTCCTCTACGCGAGCGACATCTCCAGCGGGCTCTACGTTCTGAGGGTCAAGGAGGGGATCGAGAGCCCCGGGTCCCTGGAGCGCTCGCTGGGGCCGTCGGGGTGGCGCGCCGCCCCCGTCTTCGCCTCGGACCCGGAGGGAGGGCTCTACGGGCTCCAAGGGGAGCTCCTGGGCCGGTGGAAGGTGCGCGCCCGGGTGGCCCTCACCCCCTCGCTGAGCCTTCGCTACGGCATCGGGGCCCTCTACGCCCTCCGGGAGTCCACCCGCGTAGGGGGCAGCTGGCGCCACTGGCCCTCAACCCCCGTGCCCGGGTTTGCGGGCGAGACGGGCGGGCGACTTGTGTGGCGCGAGGAGGGCGAGCGGACCAAGCTCCTTGCCTCCCTCTTCGTGGGCGAGCTGTGGGGGTGGGCAGGGCAAGGAGAAGCAAACTCCCCCGAGCGCTCCCCCGCGGGCTATCTACACGGAGGGGTGAGCCGCTTCCTCAAGCTCACGCCGTGGGAGTCGTTTTCGGTGCAGCTTGACGGCCTCTACGGACGCCTGTTGGTGCTGGGCGAGTCGCCCCGGGACTTCTTCGTGGGGAGGCTCTCGATCCTGTATCGCTGGAAGGGGCTGCACCTTCGGGCGACCGTGGGCCGACGGTGGGAGGTGGCCCCCGTTGAAGAGCTGCGCTTCGGCCTAGGGGGCTTCGACTCCGAGGTGCCCGTGCGCGGCTACCCCCGCCGGGCTCTCGAGGGGGACGGCCTTCTGGCCCTGAGCGCCGAGTGGCGCTTCCCCAGCCCCATCAAGCCGAGTCCCTACTCCCCGGCCCTGGAGGCGTTCGTCTTCGTGGACGTAGGCGTGGCCCTGCCCGCGGGGGCCGGGATCGGGCTGCTCAATGAGGCGAAGTGGCTCCGGAGCCACGGCTTCGGGATCGTCCTCTCCAACCTGGGGGACCGGGTGGGGGAAGAGCTTTCCGTGGTGGTCGCCTTCAACGACCAAGGGCAGCCGAGCCTCCAGCTCCTGCGCCGGACGCTCTTCTAATTTAGCGGCTGCCCGGGTTCCCGTACAAAACTCGATTCGCGAGGGGAGATTCGCAATGCAGGCACAGAGACAGAAGCCGAAGCCGACGACGCAAGGAACGGTCCGGATCGAGCACGTAGAGAGCCGGGTGCTGAGGGACAACCCCTTGGGGGACCCGCACGTGCGGGAGGTGCCCGTCTACCTCCCTCCCGGCTACGAGAGCGCAGAGGAGCGCTATCCCACGATCTACTTCCTCACGGGGTTTACGGGCTTCGGGCGGGCGCTGCTCAACCGCCGCGCCTTCGAGGAGGCGCTCGACCAGAGGCTCGATCGCTTGATCCAAGAGGGGAAGATGCGCCCCGTTATTGTCGTGATGCCCGATTGCTTCACCCGCTTAGGCGGGAGCCAGTATCTCGACTCCGAGGCCACGGGCCGCTACGAGACCCACCTCCTGGAGGAGCTGGTGCCCCTCATCGACGCAAAGTATCGCACGATCCCCGAGCGGGAGCAGCGGGCCGTGGTCGGCAAGTCGAGCGGCGGGTTTGGGGCGCTGGTGCTGGGGATGCGCCACCCCGACGTGTTCGGCGTGGTGGCCTGCCACAGCGGGGACATGGGCTTTGAGTACTGCTACTTGCCTGACTTCCCCCCGGCGATGATCCAGCTCGAGAGGCACGGCGGCGTCGAGGGCTTCTTGGAGCACTTCTATCAAAAGCCCAAGAAGGGCCACGAGGACTTCCTCACGCTCAACGTCGTGGCGATGGCCGCCTGCTACTCGCCCAACCCCGCAAAGCCCCTACGGATTGAGCTGCCCTTCGACGAGCGGACGGGAGAGCTGCTGCCCGACGTTTGGGAGCGCTGGCTTGCGTGGGACCCGGTGCGCATGGTCGAGAGGCCCGAGTACGAGAGCGCCCTCCGCCGGCTGAGGATCTTCTTGGACTGCGGCACCAAGGACGAGTTTCGGCTCTATGCCGGGGCCCGGATGCTCTCCGCCAAGCTTCGGGCAAGGGGCATCGAGCACGTCTACGAGGAGTTCGAGGACACGCACATGAACATCCCGTATCGCTATGACTGCTCCCTTCCGTGGATCTCGGAGTGCTTTGGGGCAGCGTAGCTTCTGCGTGGGTTGGCCGGGGAGGCCGCTTGTGGGTACACTGCTTGCGCGATGCACCATGGGGGATAAGGCGAGCGTGAGCGTTACGTCTTACACGTTTCGCGCGGTCCTCGAGCCGGATGAGGACGTATGGGCGGCGTACTGTCCCGCCTTGGTGGACAAGGGCGTCTCCACGTGGGGACACACCCCTGAGGAAGCCCTACGCAACCTTCAGGAAGTTCTCCAAATGGTGCTGGAGAGCCTTCGCGACCATGGGGAGCCCCTCCCTAAGGGAGACGCCGTGCAGATCTCCTCGGAGCCTCGGGTGACCGTAAACCTGACGGAGCGTGGCACCCCTTGACTATCGCAAGCTCCGTAACCTCACGGCGAGACGCTTGGTCCAAGCGTTGCTTCGGGATGGCTTCGTCCTAGATCGACAGCGGGGCTCGCACCGGCACTACGTCCACCCCGATGGACGCCGGGTCACCGTTACGTTTCACCGATCCGGTGACACCTTTCGGATCGGCACGCTCAAGCGTATGATCGAGGATCAAGCCCGGTGGACGGAGGACGATCTCAAGCGCCTGCGGTTGCTCCCTCGAAGGGATCCTTGACCCTAGGCCCGAGTTGCGCAACCGGTTGGGACTGTGCTAGCCTAGAGCGCATTCTTAGGGAGGGGAGGCAACCTCTATGCGACAAAAGGTGACCGTGGTGGGCGCGGGCTTTGTGGGGGCGACCGCGGCCCAGCGCATCGCGGAGAAAAACTTGGCCGACGTGGTGATGATCGACATCCCCGAAAAGGAGGGCCCCACCAAGGGCAAGGCCCTCGACATGCTGGAGGCCGCCCCCCTGGTGGGCTTTGAGGCCCGCATCGAGGGCACGAGCGACTACGCTGCGATGGAGGGCTCCGACGTCGTCGTGGTCACGGCCGGGGTGCCAAGAAAGCCCGGCATGACCCGGGAAGACCTCATCAACATCAACACGAACATCATCAAGAGCGTCACGGAGCAGGTCGTGAAGTACGCCCCCGAGGCGATTTACATTGTGGTGACGAACCCGCTGGACGCGATGGTCTACGCGGCCTACAAACTCAGCAGCTTCCCGCCGGAGCGGGTGATCGGGCAATCGGGGGCCTTAGATTCCACCCGCTTTCGCGCCTTCATCGCGATGGAGCTGGGGGTCTCGATGCGGGACGTCCACGCCTTGGTAATCGGGGGCCACACGGACGTGGGGATGGTCCCGTTGGTGAGCTGCTCCTCCGTGGCGGGCATCCCGCTTACGAAGCTCCTGCCCAAGGACAGAATCGACGCGCTGGTGGAGCGCACCCGCAAGGGCGGGACGGAGATCGTCCAGCTGCTGCAAGACGGGAGCGCGTACTACGCCCCCTCGGCGGGCGTGGCCGCGATGGTCGAAGCCATCCTGCTGGACGAGAAAAGAGTGATCCCCTCGGCCTGCTACCTGAGGGGCGAGTACGGCATCCAGGATCTGTATTTAGGCGTCCCCGCGGTGCTGGGGGCCAAGGGTGTGGAGAAAATCTTGGAGATCGAGCTGGCCCCGGAGGAGCGGGAGCAGCTCCAGAAGGCCGCCGAGATCGTCCGCGAGACCGCGAGCAAGGTCACGCTGTAAGCATAGGAGGGGTCCCTATGGACGCGCTGGGCATCGCCGGGATAGGACTCATAAGCGTAGGCATAGTGCTTCTTCTGGCAGCAGTCCTCCCGCTTTTCATTCGCTACGTCCGCCGTCTGCCCGAATCCGAACGAAGAAGGCTCTCCTGGGCCGCTGCAGCCTATGGGGGCGTTTGTTTGGCGAGCCTGCTGGTTATGGCAAGCTTTGCCGGGGGCGGGCTCGCGAGGATATGGATAGCATGGTTTGCCGTGCTTATGCCGATCTTCGGCTCGCTCACGCTCCTGCAGCAGCTGCTGAGCACCCTTTCGGCCCAGGGAAGGAAGTCCTAGTTAAGTTATGAGCTTTCACGTGCTCTTAGCTCGGCCGCGGGGCTTCTGTCGCGGGGTGGAGAACGCGATCCGCATCGTGGAGATCGCGCTGGAGCTGGTGGGCCCGCCCCTGTACGTCAAGCACGCCATCGTCCACAACCGCTTCGTCATTGAAGGCTTCGAGCGCCGAGGTGTTGTTTTTGTTGAGAAAGTCGAGGAGATCCCCGAGGGGTCTATAGCGGTGTTCA
>JALUUA010000252.1 GCA_027021605.1 Candidatus Bipolaricaulota bacterium
ACCGCGGGGTAGCCCGGATGGCCCTCGAGGCCCGGGGCATTCGCCTGGACGCCCTCACGCCCGAGCAGCGGGCTTACCTTGAAAACGCCGCGTAATTTGAGTATAGTCTCGCCACCGCGTCCCATTTCAAGAGACGCGCCGGATTTCCCTGGAGGTGCCGAAACTATGGCCGAGACGGCAACGGAGACGCTGGAGACGACAGCGGAAACGCCACAGCAAGAACAGCAGCAACAGGTCGCGCAGCGGATGCCCAAGGAGGTCCCCGGCGGCTACATCCACGCGATCGGCCGCCGCAAGGAGTCCGTGGCCCGAGTCTATTTGAAGCCGGGCTCCGGACAGGTCATCGTCAACGGAAAACCCGCAGAGGAGTACTTCCGCCACGATCACTGCAGTCGGGATCTCTTCCAACAGGTGGCCCTCCGCCCCTTCGAGGTGACGGGCACCCTGGGGAAGTACGACGTAAAAGCGACCATTCGCGGCGGCGGGCCGACGGGGCAGCTCGAGGCTTTGCGTTTGGGCATCGCCCGCGCGCTCTTGGGCGTCAACCCCGAGTTCCGCAAGATCCTCAAGGACGAGGGGCTGCTCACCCGCGACCCGCGGATGGTCGAGCGCAAGAAGTACGGCCTCCACAAGGCCCGGCGCGCCGAGCAGTTCAGCAAGCGGTAATCCGTCCGCTTTACTAGAGGTGATCGAGATGAAGGCGGGCATCCACCCCGAGATGCACACGGTGATCATCAAGTGCAGCTGCGGCGCCGAGCTGGAGACCCTCTCGGCGGCCGAAGAGCAAGTCTTGCACGTCGACATCTGCTCCAAGTGCCACCCCTTCTTTACCGGCGAGGAGAAGTTCGTCGACACCGCCGGGCGCGTGGAGCTGTTCCAGCGCAAGTACAAGAGGTTCCTGGAGGCGCAGCAGCAGGATCAGAAAGAACAAGAAGGGGAATGAGCCTTCGCTTCGAGACGCGGGCGATCCACACGGGAAGCGAGCCCGATCCCCAAACGGGCGCGGTCATTCCCCCCATCTACGCCACCTCCACCTACGCCCAAGAGGCCCCCGGGGTCCACAAGGGCTACGACTACAGCCGGGCGGACAACCCCACCCGAGAGCGCCTCGAGCGCGCTTTGGCAGACTTAGAGGACGCCCGGCATTGTGTAACGTTCGCGTCGGGGGTGGCCGCCACCGCGGCCATCCTAACCCTGCTGGAACCCGGCGATCGCGTCGTCTCCAGCGACGACACCTACGGCGGCACCTATCGCCTCTTTGAGAGGGTTTATCGCAAGTACGGGCTCGCGTTTCACTACGTCGACACAAGCGACCTCGAGGCCGTGCGCTCCTCCCTTAGGGACGAAACGAAGCTCCTCTGGGTCGAGACCCCGACGAACCCTCTTATGAAGATCACGGACCTCGCCGCGGTGGCCGAACTCAAGGGAAACGCGCTGCTGGCCGTGGACAACACCTTCGCATCGCCCTATCTGCAGCGTCCCCTAGAGCTGGGGGCCGACTTGGTGTTGCACAGCTCGACGAAATATTTGGGGG
>JALUUA010000253.1 GCA_027021605.1 Candidatus Bipolaricaulota bacterium
GAGGACGCCCGCCCAGGCGGCCATCGCCCCCAGCTCGAAGTTCACGATGTGGGAGTCCGCCTCGCAGATCACCTCGTCCCCGGGGCGGGTGTGCACGATCAGGGCGATCTCGTTCCCCATCGAGCCCGAGGGGACGAAGAGCGCAGCCTCGTGGCCCGTGAGCTCCGCGCAGCGCTCCTGCAGCGCGTTGACGGTGGGGTCCTCGCCGAAGACGTCGTCCCCCACCTCCGCGCGGGCCATGGCCTCCCGCATCCCGGGCGTGGGCTTCGTGACCGTGTCGCTCCGCAGGTCGATGACGCGCATGGTGCGTACGGGCAAGATAGCGGATCCGCGGCGGGGCCTGCAAGCGGGCCGCGGACCGCCGAGGACTTGACCGCGGCCGCGCGGTTCGGGCAAGATCGGGTCGGCGGTGGCGATGGCGATGACGATGGAGAAGGAGAAGGGGAGGGAAAGGGAACGGCAGCGCGGGACGCCTCGCGGGGCCAAGCGGAGGGCGCTCCGGGCGGCCCTGGGCCTGTGTGCGTTTCTCAGCCTCTCCGCCGTCTCGGCGCCGCTCGGGGGCCCATGGGAGCCCGCCCCTCCCCCCTGCGCCGCCCCCTCCTCCCGGGGCGCGACGGCGACGGCCGCCCCCGGAGTCGAGGAGGCGTGGGCCGCCGTCTACGGCGACGTCGGGGCCGAGGAGATGGAGGCGGTCTGGCCCACCTCCGACGGCGGGTTCCTCGTGGCGGGGTCCACGGACTCCTTCGGGGTGGGGGAGGGCGACGCCTGGCTCCTTAAGCTCGACGCCGCCGGGGCCGTCGAGTGGCAGAGGACCTACGGCGGCCCGGGGGACGAGTACGCCCTCGACGTCCGCGAGGCCCACGGGGGTGGGTACATCGTCGCCGGTTGGACGAACTCCTTCGGCGCGGGCCGGGACGACTTCTGGGTCTTTAAGCTCGACGCCGCGGGCGGGATCGAGTGGGAGTACACCTACGGCGGCCCGGGAAGCGAGCAGGCTTGGTCCGTCGTGCCCACCTCGGACGGGGGCTACCTCGTCGCGGGCGGGACGACCTCCTTCGGGGCCGGGGGGGGCCGACTTCTGGGTCCTCAAGCTCGACGCCCGGGGGAGCGTCCTGTGGCAGAGGACCTACGGCGGCCCCGCCGACGACGGGGGCGCCAGCGCCTTCGAGGAGATGGTCGTAAAAGCCCTCGAGGACGCCGACGGCAACTACGTGCTCGCCAGCGAGACCCTCTCCTTCGGCCGCGGGAGCAGCGACATCTGGGTCCTTAAGCTCGATCCCCAGGGGAATATTTTGTGGCAGCGGGCCTACGGCGGCCCCGACGAGGACACCCTCTGGTGGCTCGTCGAAAGCGCTCAAGGCGGCTACCTCCTCCCCGGGGTCACCGTGAGCTTCAGCCCCGACCTCAGCGGGGACCTCTGGATCTTGCGGATCGACACCCGGGGGGACGTGCTGTGGCAGCGGGTCTACGGGGTGCCCAGCGAGTGGGACGAGGCGCTCGCCGTGGGGGCCGCGCCCGACGGCGGGGCGCTCATCGGGGGCTACTACGAGGAGGGCGATCGCGACTGGGATCTCTTCCTGCTGCGCGTGGACGCCGAAGGAACCCCCCTGTGGCAGAGGAAGTGGGAGTACGGCTGGGACTGGCCCACCGCCATCCAGCCCCTGGGGGACGGGGGGTTCGTCGTCGCGGGGGCGGCCTGGCCTCGGCCCCAGGATCTTGACATGCTCGTGCTCCGCCTCCCCGCGGACGGCTCCCTGGGGGCCCCCTGCGCGAACCTCACGGACTTCCGCCTCTTTCAGCAGGACACCCGCGCGCTCCCCGTCGACACCCGCGCCGTCGTGCGAAACACGAACGTCGCGCCGCAGCCGAGCGCGGCGACCGTGCGGGACACCCCCGTTCGGCCGACCTACCTCTGTCCCGGGGGCTAGGGGCCCCGCTCGCGCCCTTCTCCATCTTGCTTTTGTCTTGTTGTTTGCTTTGCTATGCTATCGCGCGATAGGGGGAGCCCATGCGAAGGAGCGAGCGCCTGCTGCGGCAGATTGCCGAGGATCACCGCTCCGGCGCGACGGCGCTCACGCGCCGGGCCGGGGAGGCCCTCCTCGCGTTCCTCAAGGAGCACCCCGGAGCTTCCCCCGAGGAACTGGGGCGCTTCGCCGAAGGGCTCGTAGAGGCGCAGCCCGCGATGGCCTCCATCCGCAACCTCGCTCAACGGGCCGTGCGCGCCCGGGAGCGGGGCGGCCCTGCGGCCGCGGAGACCGCCGTTCGGGCGTTTCTGGAGGAGCTGGCGCGCAGCCCCGTTGAAATCGCGGAGCGGGCACTCCCCCTCATCCCTCGGGGCGCCCGGGTGCTGACGATCTCGTTCAGCGCGACGGTCCGCGAGGCGCTCCGGCGCGCCCACGAGGCGGGCAAGGGGATCGCTGTCGTCTGCCCGGAGTCGCGGCCGCTGCGCGAGGGCCTTCGGCTGGCCCGAGAGCTCGCGGCCCTGGGCGTCCCGGTGGAGGTCTGCGTCGACGCGCTGGCCCCCTCGCTCGTGGGGGAGTGCGACCTCGTTTTGGTGGGCGGGGACGCGCTCGCGCCCGAGGGCCTCGTCAACAAGTGCGGGACGTACCCGCTGGCCCTGGCCGCCTCCTCCGAGCGGAAGCCCTTCGTGGCCCTCATCAGCGAGCGGAAACTCCTCGAGCGCTTCGAGCCGGGGTGGGCACGGCGGGCGATGCCCCCCGACGAGGTGCTCGAGGCGCCCCTCGAAGGCGTCCGCGTGCGCAACGCCTACTTCGACCTGACGCCCTTGGCGCGGATCTCGACGGTCGTGACGGAGCGCGGGGCGTTCCGCCCCGAAGCCGACCGGGAAGCGCTGCGAAGGAGGCTTCGATCGTCGTGATGGGCGAGACGACCCGGAAGACGGCGGAGGTCTTCGCGATCGGGAACGAGCTGCTGCTCGGGATCGTGCAGGACACGAACACCCACTGGCTCTGCCGGCGGATCACGGGGCTGGGCGGCAAGGTGCGGCGGGCTTTTTTGCTGCCCGACGAGCCCGAGGTCGTCGCGGAGGAGCTGAGGCGGGCGCTTCAGCGCAAGCCCGATCTCGTCGTGACGACGGGGGGCCTCGGCCCCACCCAAGACGACAAGACGCTGGAGGCCGTCGCCCGGGCGCTCGATTTGCCCCTGGAGGAGCACCCTCAGGCGCTCGCGATCGTGGAGAGGCGCTATCGGGAGCTGTTCGAGCAGGGGCGGGTCGACTCCCCCGCGCTCACGGAGGCCCGGCGCAAGATGGCCCGGCTGCCCCGGGGGGCGCTCGCCCTGGACAACCGCGTCGGGACCGCGCCCGGCGTCCTGCTGAGCGTCGAGGGCGCGCCCACGACCCTCGTCTGCCTCCCCGGCGTGCCCTCGGAGCTCTACGACATCTGGGAGAACGCGCTCCAGCCCCATCTGGAGAGGATCTTTGGGAAGGGCTTCTACCTCGAGCGGACGCTCGTGGTGGAGGTCAACGACGAGTCGCGCTTGGCGCCGCTGCTCCGGGAGCTCCAGTGGCGCTGGCCCCAGGTGTACATCAAATCCCGCCCCAGGGGCTTCGCCGAGGGGCTGAAGATTCTCGTTACGCTGGCGATGAGCGGGGAGCGCTCGGCCGTGGAGCGGACGCTGGCGGGGGCCCTTTCGGAGCTGAAGGAGCGGCTGGGGCGGGAGGGACTTCCCGTCTCCGAGTCGGAAGGAGCCTAAATTGACAGCCCACCCGCCGGTCCGTTACGCTCACCCCCGTTCTCGGAGTTTCACCGGGGAGGCGAGAGAAAGTGAAGAAAGTGAAAGGGAAAGTGAAGGCGAAGACAAAGGCGAAGGTAGCCGCGCTCGTGCTGGCCGTCCTGGCGTTGGGGGTGGAGCCCGGCGTCCCGGCCCCGCAGCTCGGGCTTGAGCGGATCGCCTCCGGGCTGGAGCGTCCGGTGGCGATCACCCACGCCGGGGACGGCTCCGGGCGGCTCTTCATCACCCTGCAGCCCGGACGCGTCGTCATCTACGACGGCTCTCAGGTGTTGGCCACGCCCTTTTTGGACATCGCGGCCCGGGTGCGCTGCTGCGGCGAGCGGGGGCTGCTCAGTATAGCCTTCCACCCCCAGTACGAGACGAACGGGCGCTTCTTCGTCAACTACACCCGGGAGCCCGACGGGGCCACCGTCATCGCGGAATATCGGGTGAGCGACGCCGACCCCAACGTCGCCGACCCGAACAGCGAGCGCGTTTTGTTGGTGATCCCGCAGCCCTACAGCAACCACAACGGGGGGCAGCTCCAGTTCGGCCCCGACGGGATGCTCTACATCGGGATGGGGGACGGCGGCTCCGCCGGGGACCCCCAAAACTACGCCCAGGACCCCCAGTCCCTGTTGGGGAAGATGCTCCGCATCGACGTCGACGGCGGGGACCCCTACGGCATCCCGCCGGACAACCCCTTCGTGGGGGACGACCCCGAGGACGTCCTCGACGAGGTCTGGGCCCTGGGGCTTCGGAACCCCTGGCGGTTCAGCTTCGATCGGGCCACGGGCGACCTCTGGATCGCGGACGTCGGTCAGAACGCGCGCGAGGAGGTGAACCTCCAGCCCGCCTCCAGCTCGGGCGGGGAGAACTACGGCTGGCGGATCTGGGAGGGAAGCCTCTGCTACAACCCGCCCACCGGCTGCGAGAGCGAGAGCGTCATCGGGACCCTCGTCTTCCCCGTGCTCGAGTATCCCACCTCCCTCGGCTGCGCCGTGACGGGCGGCTACCGCTACCGCGGCGGGGCGATTCCCGACCTGTACGGGTACTACGTCTACGGGGACTACTGCGCGGGGACGATCTGGGGGGCCCTCCCCGAGAACGGGACCTGGACCTCGACGGTGCTCCTGGAGACGGGCTTTCTGATCAGCACCTTCGGCGAGGACGAGGACGGGGAGCTGTACGTGGCCAACTACTCCTCCTCAGGGGAGGTCTATCGGCTCGTGGGCGCGAGCGGGGGGACGGAGACGGCGGCCGTCTTCCGCGTCACCCAGGGCGGGGCCGTGCTCAGCGACGGCGCCTTCTACTGCGGTCTCCCCTCGGGCTGCTTCAACGCGGGGGTGGGGGCCGATCTCGCGGAGCGCATCGACACCACCGAGCCCGTCGAGCCCGGGGACGTCGTCGAGATCGACCCGGAAAATCCAAGACGCTATCGCAAATCCCGCGGGCCCTACAGCCCGCGGGCGGTCGGAGTGATCGCCTCCGCGCCGGGGATCGTGCTGGGAAACCGCCCCGAGGAGCTGCGAACCCCCAACCCGGGAAGGCCCCTCCTGGCGCTCATGGGTCGGGTGCCCGTGAAGGCCACGGCGGAGAACGGGCCGATCCGCCCCGGGGATCTGCTCACGACGGCCTCGAAACCCGGGTACGCCATGCGCTGCTCCGCGGTTTCCCGGTGTGCGGGGGCCCTTCTGGGGAAGGCCCTCTCCTCCCTCGATACGGGCACCGGTTGGGTCGAGATCCTGCTGCTGCGCTAGCACAACACGGGGGAGGTGAGAGAATGCGCGCGCCTGGGGGCCGACGGACCCGAATCCGGAGGGGACGCAAATTGTGGGGGGCAAGGGCGCTCGCCCTGGGCCTCGCCCTGGGCCTGGGGGCCGTGGGGCTGGCGCTGGGGGCGCTGTCGCCGTCGGCGGCGGCCCAGCCCTCCTCCCAAGGACAGTGGACGAACCCCCTCCCCTGGCCCGTCGTGGGCATCCACGCCGTGATGCTCCCCACGGGGAAGGTGCTCCACTACTCCTATCCCGAGGACGGCTCCGGCTCCGAGGCTTGGCTGTGGGACCCCGTGACCGACACCTTCACCGAGGTCTCCTTAAGCGGTGTAGACGTCTTTTGCAGCGGACACGCCCTCCTCCCCGACGGACGGGTCTTGGTGACGGGGGGGACGGACCCCGCCTCGCAAGACCCCGTCTTCCTCGGCATTCGCGACGTCTACACCTTCAACCCCTTCACCGAGACCTGGACCCGGGTGGGGGAGATGGCCGTGGGGCGCTGGTACCCCACCAACGTCGCCCTCCCCGACGGGCGGATGCTCATCTTCTCCGGGCTCGACGAGAACGGGGACCTCACCGATCTTGTGGAGGTCTACGATCCGGCGACCGGCAGCCTCCAGGTCGTGCCGGGCGCGGAGCGCTTTCTCGACCTCTACCCCCGGATGCACGTCCTCCCCTCGGGGAAGGTGTTTCACGCGATGCCGGAGCAGTACTCGGCGTTCTTCGACCCGACCACGAACACCTGGGAGGACGGGCCCGCCAGCAACTTCGGCTACCGGGGGGAGGGCACGTCCGTGCTGCTGCCCCTGGAGCCCCCCGACTACCGCCCCCGGGTGCTGATCGCGGGGGGGAGCCCCAACCCCTGGGGGGAGCCGCCCGACCCGGCGACGAACACCGCGGAGGTCCTCGACCTGGGCGCCCCCAACCCCGCCTGGCAGTACACGGGCTCGATGACCTACGCGCGCCTGCACTTCAACGCGGTGCTCCTCCCCGACGGGCGCGTCCTGGCGGTGGGCGGGTCCGCCCTGGACAACGACGAGTCGGCGGCCGTCTACGCCGCGGAGCTCTACGACCCCGCCACCGGGACCTGGACGGAGATGGCCTCCATGCAGCGCCCCCGGATGTATCACTCCACGGCGGTTCTCCTTCCCGACGGGCGCGTCCTGGTGGCGGGCACGGACGGCGAGTTCACCGCGGAGATCTTCAGCCCCCCCTATCTGTTTCAGGGGCCGCGCCCGCAGATCGCCGCGGCCCCGACGGCGATCTTCTACGGCTTCGAGTTCACGGTCGAGACGCCCGACGCCGCCGACGTCGCCCGAGTGGTGCTGGTCCGTCCCGGCGCCGTCACCCACACCACCGACATGGAGCAGCGCCTCATCGTCCTGGAGTTCCAGGCGGGGGCCGGGGAGCTGACCGTGACCGCCCCGCCCGGCGCCAACCTCGCCCCGCCGGGGTACTACATGCTCTTCTTGTTAAACTCGGCGGGCGTCCCCTCCGTGGCCCGATTCGTGCGCCTTCAGGCGGGAACCCCCGACACGGCGGCGGCCTTCCGCGTCGACCTGCAGGGGAGCGTTTACGCCGACGGCGCCTTCTACTGCGGTCTCCCCTCGGGCTGCTTCAACGCGGGGGTGGGGGCGGACCTGGCCGAGCGCATCGACACCACCGAGCCCGTCGAGCCTGGGGACGTGGTCGAGATCGACCCAGAAAACCCAAGACACTATCGCAAATCCCG
>JALUUA010000254.1 GCA_027021605.1 Candidatus Bipolaricaulota bacterium
AGAACGTCAGGGGATTGCCCCGGCGGCGCTGCTCCTCGAGGTGGGGATGGAGCGCGTTCATCCCCTCGACGAACGCCTCGGGGGAGATGAGCGCCCCGTCCACGGCGATGCGCTCCCGCAGGTCCAGGAGGTGGGGCTTCGTGAAGAGACCCACTCGGAGTCCCTGCTGCTTGAGCACCGCAGCGACCATGGCGCAGACGGAGCCCTTCCCCTTGGTGCCCGCCACGTGCAGGATGGGATAGCGCGCATCGGGCTTCCCCAGGGCGTCGAGGACCCGGCGGACCCGGGCTAGGTCGAAGGCGTCCCGCCGCTTGGGGACCGAGGAGGCCCGCATCCGCTCGTAGTTCGTGTGCTTCTGAATGTACGCGAACGCCTCGTCGTAGCTCCCGAAGGGCTTTTTGCTGTGGACCATCGGGGGCGATGATACCGCAGGGGGTGGGAGGGGGCCACCGCGGTGCGGCCCCGGGGAACGGGCTAGCCCGCGAGCTTGTAGCCGAAGCCCTTGACGGTGAGGATGAGCTTAGGATTCTTGGGATCTTCTTCTACCTTGCGGCGCAGGAGGTGGATGTAGCGCTTCACGTCCGTGGAGGAAGCGAGCCCCCCCTCCGGCCAGACGCGCGCTAGGATCTCGCGATCGGAGAAGACCCGCCCCGGCTCGGAGGCGAGCAGCTTCAGCAGCTCGTACTCCTTGGGGGAGAGCTCAACCCGCTTCCCGCGGAGGCGGACCTCCTTGCGCCGGTCGTCGATCTCGAGGGGCCCCCTCTGGAGGACGGGCGGACGGTAGCGGCGGAGCGCCGCCTGGAGGCGGGCCTCGACCTCCCGCAGCTTGAAGGGCTTCGTGATGTAGTCGTCCGCCCCCATCTGGAGGGCCTTCACCACGTCGTCCGTGGCGTCGCGGGCCGTGATCACCACGATGGGGATCGAGCTCTGCCCGCGGACGTACTCCAACACCTCCCAGCCGTCGGGCGGGGGGATCATCAAATCGAGCAGAAGGGCGTCCGGTTCGTCCCGGTGGAAGACCTCCAGCGCCCGCGTGCCGCTCTCGGCCTCCCGCGTCTCGTAGCCCCGCGACGCCAGGTATTTCCCAAGGATGAGCCGAGCCTCCGGGTCGTCCTCGACGATGAGCACCCGTACCCCCTTCATCCCGATCCCCCCTTCCAGCCCGTGGGGCGTTCCCGGGGGTGTTCCCGTTTCGACTTCGGCCCCAAGGGCAGCTCGACGAAGAAGAGGCTCCCCCTCCCGTCCGCGGGGCTCTCGACCCCGGCCCGCCCGCCGTGGAGCTGGGCGTACCGGCGGACGACGGCCAACCCCAGCCCCAGGCCCTCGCGGTCTTGCGCTCCCCCATCTGCCCCCTTTGTCCCCCGGGGGGAGGGGAGCCGCACGAACGGCTCGAAGACCCGCTCCCGCTCCTCGGCGGGCACCCCCGGTCCCCGATCGCGGACCTCGAGGCGCACCTGCGACCCCCCCACAACGCGTGCGTCAATCCCGATTCGCCCCCCAGGGGGGGAGTGGCGAATCGCGTTCTGCAGCAAGTTGAAGGCGATCTGGCGCAGCTTCGTCCGATCCGCCTCCAGGGTGAGCCCCGGGTCCACCCGCACCTCAACGGACAGGTCCTTCTCCTCGGCGTAGGGCCGGAGGTCCTCGACGATCTCCTCGAGAAGGGGTCCGAGGGCTACGGGCTCCCGGTGGAGCTTCTCCACCCCCAGCTCGAGCTTGGCGTAGCGGAGGACGTTCTCCAGCAGGGCCTGCAGGTGCTCGCCGGAGCGCATCGCGGCCCGTAGGTACGAGCGCTGCTCCTCGGTGAGCTCCCCGCCGACCCCCGAAAGCAACAGCTCGATGTAGCCCAGCAGCACGTTGAGGGGGGTGCGCAGCTCGTGGCCCATGAGCGTGATGAACTCCGACTTGGCCCGGCTGGCCCGCTCCAGCTCCGCGCGCATCTCGACGATCGCCTCAGCCATGCGGTTGAAGGCCCGGGCCAGCCCCCCCAGCTCGTCCGCCCGCTCGACGGGGGCCCGCACCTCCAGTTGCCCCCGTCCGAACGCCTCGAGCGCCCCCTTCACCCGCTGCAGGGGGCGCAGGATCATCCCCGAGAGCAGCCAAGCGACGACCAGCGCCACCAGCGCGATGCCCAGCCCCGCCAGCCCCAGCCACAAGAGCTCCCGACGCATCTCGTAGGCGAGGTACTCCAACGAGATCGCCAGCCGGACGTAGCTGTCGGTGGGCGGCCTCCCGCCCCCGCCCCCGGGGTCGGGCCCCGAAAGCCGTCGCTCCCCCCACAGGGAGGAATCGAGAATCGCCTGCCAGACCTCCAGGTGCGGCCCCCTCGGGGGGGCGCCCGCCCGCCCCAGCACCTCGCCGTCCTTGACGATCTCCACGTAGAGAACGTCGTCCCGCAGGGCCCCCTCGGCCAGCGGCACCAGATCCCGATCCCCCCGGATGTAGGCGCTGTAGAACGCCTCCTGGGCCAGGAAGCGGGCCAGCACCCGCCCCCGCCGCACCAGCTGCTCGTAGAGCTCCCAGTCCAGGCGGTAGACGGCCACCGCCCCCAAGAGCACCGCGCTCAGCAGCGCCAGCCCTACCAGGGCCAGGAGCATCTCGCGACGAAGATCCCCGCGGATGCGCATCTTCATCATCCGGGTTTGCTCGCTTCGTCCCCTCCCGTCTCCCTTGCTTGCTCTCCCTGCCTCTCCCGCAGGGAATCTTACGGATTTCCCCGTTCCGAAGGCAAACTCCCCGCCGACATGACGCAGATCATAGACAGGAGGAGTGACAGACCCTATAGTATGAAATCGAGCGCTGCCTCGCGCCGACAAGCCGACATCAAGCCGACATAGATTCCTCCTGGGGGGCAAGGAGGTGGAGAGGGGGCCTAAGGGTCCGGTCGAGAGGGGGACCGGACCCTGTCCCTTTTTTCCCCTTTTCCCGCTCTTCCGGGGGTTCTTGTTCGTACGGGGAACGGGGCTCGTATCCTGCCCGTGCGCGTTCGGCGGGCTGCGCGGAGGAGGGGCGTCAGGCGCGTCGGCTTTCCCGGAGGTAGCGCTCAAGCGCCTCCTGAGCCTGAGCGTCCTGGGGTGCCTCCGGAGAGGGTGCGGGCTCGACCTGTGCCAGGGCTTCTTGAAGGGCTTCCTCGACGGCCGCGGCGGGGGTGCTCAACGGCACGTGGACCCGGACGAACTCGTCAAAGAGGTCGAGGGCCAGAAGCTTCTGGCCCCGCTCCGCAAGCCCTTGGCGCAGGGCAGGCACGAGCTTCTGCCGCGTGCCCGCGGGAAGCGGCGGGTCGACGGCGTAGACCACCGCCAGCCAGCTCGTCCCGTCCGAATCGGTTCGCACCCGCGAACGCTCCTCCACCAGCTGCAACGTAAAAGCCATGACGAATCCTCTCCTCCTCCCTTCCAGGGTCTCCTTCTGCGCGCTTACGCCCTTTCGGCTCGGACCGCTCGCTCGTTCGTTCGTTGTCCGTCCGTCGTCCGCCCGTCTATTCCCGCTCCAGCGAGGGATCGGCCCGGGAGACGAGCCCCCAGGCCGCGGCTTGGTACGACCAGGGCTTTGCCCGGCCCTCCTCGCTCGGGCGGCAGAGCACGCTCGTCCCGCAGGCCGGCGAAGCGTAGAGATCCTCATTGAGCACCCGCTTGAGGGCCCGTCGCAGCTTCGGCTTGACGGACTCGGGCAGCTCCACCCCGCTTTGCTCCAGCTCCCGCACCGCCGCCTCGTAGAGGTGCTCCAGGAGGTCCTCGATCGTCACGTGCTCCCAGAGTCGGAATCCCGCCATCGGCTCTCCCCTCCTTCCGTATCGCCCTCCCTCTTTGTACGGATTCCCGTCAATTCCGACAATGATGAAGATCAGACCCCGAGGGTTTTCACCGGAATTTCACCCGGTTTTCAAGTCCGTTTCATCGGAGTTCCATGTCCCTTTCACCCGTTCTGCGCTACGCTGGGACGGCGTCGGAGGGAACCAAAGAGCGAAGACAAAGACAAAACGAAAGCACAAGGACAAGAACGATGCGCGCGCGATGAAGGCACCTCCGTGCGCGCACAAGACGCGGGAGTACAAGCGTGAGTACAAGAGGAGATGAGGAGGGAGCCGAGATGACGAACCTGCATCCGATGGTGGTCCACTTCCCCATCGCGCTCTTCCTGGTGGGGTTTGCGCTGGACGCGCTGGGGTGGGGGACCAAACGGGAGACGCTCAAGCGCGTGGGGTGGGTGCTGGTGCTCTTGGGGGCGCTGGCGGCGGTGCCCGCGGTGGTGACGGGGCTGGCGGTGGAGGAGACCGTCGAGCAGCAGCTCGAGCCCCTTCCCGGCGGGGAGGCGGCGCTCGAGGCCCACGAGGAGCTGGCCATCCCCACGGCGGCGGTGCTCCTGGGAGCGGCGCTCCTCCGCTTTCTGTTGGAGATCCGCTTCCGCCGCCCCCTGCTGGGGCGCGGGCTCCTGATCGCTTACCTGGTGGTGGGCCTCGTGGGCGCCGGGATGCTCGCTTTGACGGGCCTGCGCGGCGGGGAGCTCGTCTACCGCTACGGGGCCGGGGTCCGGACGGACGCGGCCTACGTCCAGCCGCCGCCGGCCGAGTTGGAGTTCAACGCGGAAACGGAAGACTGAATCCCTACGATACGAAACGAAGCCCGTTCTCAAAGGAGGGAACGCAGATGCGCAAGGCGGATAGAATCGCAGCGATCTCGACGAAGGTCGGGGCGGTCCTGCTCGGGACGCTGCTCCTCGTGCTGGGGGGGATCGTGGGCGCTGCGGCCAGCCCCGACGACGACTCGTCCCCGCAGTCGGGGAACCCGATTACGGGCGTGGTGCTGCTCCTCTCGTGGCAGGGGGACGACCTCTTCGTCGAGCTGGACGTCAACGACGACGGGCGCGGGGACCTGTGGGTCAAGATCGAGGACGACACGCTCATCGTCGACCCCGACGGGAACCCGCTCCCCATCACGGCCATCCAGGTGGGGGTCACGATCACGGTGACCCACTACGAGTTCGAGCACGGCTACTACGAGGCGAAGCGCGTCGTGGTGGGGACGGCTTCTCCCCCGAGCACCGACGGCGCTTCCGCTCCCTGCCCCGACCCCATCCAGGGGGTGGTGACCCAAGCCGCGTGGCTCGGGGATGATTTCTTCGTCCAACTCGACACGGACGGCGACGGGACGCCCGAGCTCCGCGCCAAGATCAAGCGGTCGGCCCTCATCGAGGACCCCGAGGGCAACGCGCTCACGATGGACGCCATTCGGTCCGGTGTCATCCTCACCCTCGTCAACTACAAGCTGGATGACGACGGCTACTACGAGGCTTGGCACGTCATCGTCGGCGAGGTCGATCCGGCGACCGTCTCCTGCCGCGGGGCCGAGGCGGGCGCGGCCGGGGCAGGCCGGCCGATCCAGGGCGTCGTCGTGCGGGCCTTCTGGTTCGGGGACGACTTCTTCGTCGGGCTCGACGTCGACGGGGACTCCCGGGAGGAGCTTCGGGTCAAGATCGAGCACGACGCCACGATCACCGACCCGCAGGGGAACCGCCTGGGGTTCGAGGCCATCCGGCCGGGGGTGACGCTCACCCTGGTGGGCTACAAGCTCGATGACGACGGCTACTACGAGGCTTGGCACGTCATCGTCGGCGAGCCGTCCTCGTCGGAGCAGCCCCCGGCGGACGAGCCCCTTCGGGGCGCCGTCCTGGAGGTGATCCCCTTCGGGGACGATCTGTTCGTGCGCCTCGACGCCGACGGGGACGGCCAAGAGGACTACCCCGTCAAGATCGATGCGGAGACCGTGCTGGTGGACCCCGACGGCAACCCCGTGGATCGGGCGGCCATTCAGGTGGGGGTCACCCTCACCGTGACGGAGTACACCTTCCGGGACGGCTACTACGAGGCGAAGCGGGTGATCGTGGAGGGGTAAGCATTATTTGTTGAGGAGAACCTCACGGGGAGCCCGGCTCCCGGGGCCCGCGGTCGGGCGGACAGAGCCCCCTCCCGTCCCCGGCCTCGGTTTCCCGCCCAAGCCGGCTGGGCTCCCCGGCTTCCCCCTCCTCATCTCTGCCGGTTTTGGTTGCTTGCCTTCATGTCTTGAGCGCCGGTTGTATCCGCGCATGAGCCCCACTATACTGAAATCCTGTGGGGCCCATGCGAAAACAGAGCTTCTTGCGCATCCCGTCGAAGAAGGCCGGGTTTGTCCTCGGAGGCGTCGTGCTCCTCGCCCTCGGGGCCGTCCTCCTTTGGGGCGGTGGCCTCCTCCGCCCCCGCTCCGAACCCGACGCCCCGGTGGCGATCCGCATCGGGGAGGAGCGGATCACCTCGAAGGAGTTCGAGGCGCTCTACCAAGAATGGCTCCGGGAGCACCGGGCTTCCCTCCCGCCCACGGAGCGGATCAACTTCGACCAAGATCTGGTGGGCGCCCCCGGGGCGCACTATCAGCTCCAGCTCAAGCTCCAGCTCGCCGAGCGGATCATCCAGGAGCGCCTGCTGGCCCGCGCCGCCCGCGAGCGCGGGATCTCCGTCCCCCAGTCCGAGATCCTCGAGCGGGTGAGGCTGCAGCTGTGGCGCTTCCTGGAGGCCAACGGCGTCCCCCCGGAACAGATCGAGAAGGCCCTCAACGACCCCCAGACGTACCGCAGCGAGTTCACCCGAAGCCTCATCGAGCGCACCCGGCGCAAGATGCTTGAGGAGCGGGTGCGCGCCGAGGTGACCGGGGTGCTCCAGCCCTCGGAGGAGGAGCTTCGGGCCTACTACGAGCGCTATCGCCTGCGATATTACACCCCCGAGCTGGTCCGCGTCCGCCACATCCTCATTCGGGTGCCCGAGGACGCAGATCCCGAGCGGGTGGAGCGCGCCCGCCGGCGCGCCGAGGAGCTGCTGGAGCGCCTCCGCGAGGGGGAGCGCTTCGAGGACCTCGCCCGCGCCTACTCCGAGGACGAGCTCACCGCCCCGCAGGGCGGGGACTACGGCTGGATCCAGCGGGGCGACCCCACGGGGGAGGCGTTCGTCGAGCTGGCCTTCTCCCTCCGGCGGCCCGGGGAGTTTGGGGGCCCCGTCCGCACGGACCGCGGATTTCACCTGGTGCAGCTCGTGGAGCGCCGTCCGGAGCAGGGGGAGACCTTCGAGGAGGTGGCCGATCAAGTGCTGCGGGATTACCTCCTGGAGAAGACCCAGGAGCGCTTCCGCGAGTGGTTCCGGCAGTACCGCGAGGAGGTCGGGGTGGAGATCCTCGACCCCCTCTTGGTGGCGATCCGGCTGGAGTTCGAGGACCCGGAGGCCGCCCTCGCCCAGTACGAGCGCGTAAAGGCCGAGGGCCTAAGCGACGACCCCTACCTGGGGTACTACATCGCCTCCCTCTATCGACTCCAACTCGAGGAGGTCGAGCGGGAGATCGCCGCAGCGGAAGGCCCCGAGCGCGCGCAACGGGAGGCCGAAGCCCAAAGGCTGCGCGCGCTCATCGCGCAAAACCTCAAGGACGTCCTCGCGAAGGGGCGCAAGGAGGCCGACATCTACCGGGCCCTCTTGGACACGACGCCCGAGGATCAGGAGGTTCGCTACGAGTACGCGCGGTGGCTGATGGCCCAGGGCCGCTGGGACGACGCCGCCCGCCAGCTCGCGATCCTCCTGGAGCAGGCCCCGAACCACGCCCCGGCGCGGGTGGACTACGCCGACCTCTTGGTGCAAATGGGCGACCCCGCCCGCGCCCTGGAGGTCCTGGAGGGGCTCGGCTCCCCCCCGAGCGGGGAGGCGGAGCTCCAGCAGAAAGCCCTCCGCGTCCGGGCGCGGG
The DNA here is from genome assembly GCA_027021605.1 of Candidatus Bipolaricaulota bacterium. Taxonomy (GTDB): domain Bacteria; phylum Bipolaricaulota; class Bipolaricaulia; order RBG-16-55-9; family RBG-16-55-9; genus JALUUA01. Next base: position 7,752 of record JALUUA010000254.1, read on the forward strand.
CCCACGCGCAACTCGGGCAGCGGGAGGAGGCCCGGGAGGCTTGGCGCAAGCTCCTCGCGGAGGACCCGGAGGACTATGAAGCGAACCGCGCCCTGGGGGAGCTGGCGTTCGAGGACGGCGACCTCGAGGGGGCCATCGGGTACTGGGAGAAGGCCCTAGGGAGCGCCTCCCCGGACGAGAAGCCCGAGCTTTGGGTCCTCCTGGGGAGGGCCTACACGGCGCTCGGCGAGGAGGGGAAGGCCGAGGAGGCCCTCCGCAGGGCGCTCGACACCAAGGAGGCCGCCTGGGCCCACCTCGGGCTGGGGAGGTTGGCCGAGCGGCGGGGCGACACCCCCGCAGCCCGGGAGCACTACCGCAAGGGATGGGAGCAGGCGGTGGGGTGGGACGCCAAGGAGCAGCTGGGGCTTGCGCTGCTCGCGCTCTCGCCCCAGGAGACGGCGGTGCGCTTCGAGCTCGCCCGCATCTACGAGCAGCGCAAGCGCTTCGACGACGCCGTCGACCAGTACCAGGAGATCCTGCGCTACGAGCCCGATTCCTTCCGGGCCTGGTTCCGGTTGGGGGAGGTCTACCTCGCCCAGGAGCGCCCCTTAAAGGCCGTCGAGGCCCTGGAGAACGCGCTCGAGCGGGCTCCCTCGCTCCCGGAGCGCTCCGGGGTCCTGGCCCGGATCGTCCGGGCCGAGCGGCTGCGCGGCGAGCTCTCGGGGGAAGGGCTCTCCCCCAAGGGCTTGGAGGCGCTCTACGAACTGGCTCGGACGCTTATCGAAATGGGCAACTACCGCCGGGCCGCGGAGCGCCTGGCGGAGCTGCTCGCGGAGGACCCCTCCTATCGCGAGGCGGACGTAGCGCGCTTGGTAAGCCGGCTCGAGGAGCAGGGCGTCGAGCTGCCCTCCCCTTCCCCTTAGGAGGGGTCGCATGAGAACCCGTCGCTTCCCCTACTGCCTCGTCGTCGGCGCGCTCTCCCTGGGGATCGTAGGCGCGGGGATCGCGTTCCTCACGCTCACCCAGACCTTGATCTCCTCGCCCTCGGCCCCGGCTCTGGCGGTGGAGGAGGAGGCCGTCGTGGGGGAGGACCTCACGGAAGGGGAGGCGACGGCGTGGAACAACGCGCCCAAGCTCGCCGTCGGGCCTCAAGGCAGCCTACACGTCGTCTATCAGTACGCTTACGGGAAGCGCGGGGAGCCCGACCGGGTGCGCTACGCCCGCTCCGCCGACGGACAGGAATGGGAGATCGTCGCGGAGTGGACGGGGCGCCACCCCACCCTGGCCGTGGACGGGGAGGGTCGGGTCTACCTCGCCTACGTCGAGCGCTCGGCCCAAGGGGATCGCCTCTGGCTGCAGATCCGGGGGGCTTCCGGCGGGGACCCCGTCCGGTTGTTGGTCGACGCGGGGCCCCCGCGGACGCGGGCCTTCCCCGCGCTGCTCCTCGCGGACGGGGCGCTCCTCCTCGCGTGGGAGGTCCACGAGCGGGCCGCCGGGGGCCATCGCATCGCGGTCGCGGAGATCCCCCTCGGGGGCGGGAGCGGGGACGGCGGCGGGGAGATCCGCCGCGAGGCGGTCGTCGAGGGCGAGTGGGGCGTCTTCTTCCCCACCCTGGCCCTCGAGCCCCGCTCGCGCAAGGCGTACCTCGCCTGGCAGGTCGCCGTGGACGCCCGGCGCTATCGGGTGGAGGTCGCGGTCCGGGAGGGGGACCGCTGGCGGAGGTTGGGATCGGTCGCGGGCGAGAGCGGCGACGGCCGCTCCCCCACCCTGGCGCCGCACCCCCGAGGGGGCGTCTCCCTCGCCTTCGTCTCCCTGAGCTTTGAGGGGCAGCGGGAATCCGCGCTCTACCGCGCCCGCATCCGGGGGGAGCCGCTCCGCGCGGAGCGGCTGGCCCGCCGCTCCCAGGGCGAGAGCCTGGCGGGCTACGCCGACGAGGTGATCGCCTTCCCGACCCTGGCCGGGGAGCTCCTCCTCTGGGGGCATACGGTCCCGAACGCCTGCGGGGTGGGGCCGCTCCTGTGGGCCCTGGGCGGCGCGGTTCGGGGGGAGCTGTTGGGGGAGTTCGCCTCGTACCCGCACCTGGTGCCCGACCCCAACGAGTCGGGGGTCTTTCACCTGGTGTGGACGGACCGCGCGGTCGAGGAACTGCGGGCCTTCGAGGTGCGCTACGCCCGGCTGCGGCTGCGGCTGCGCTGAGGGCTCCGCGGCGCCGGCTAGAGCGAGGACTCGTCCCAGCGGGCGGCGAGGAAGTGGCCGAGCAGGAGCCCCACAATGCTGAGCGGCGCGGTGAAGATCACGCCCTGCAGGGCCCTCTCCAGCGCGAACCGATAGGCGACCTCCGCGCCCAGCTGCCCCTGGGTGAGCTCCGGGTAGACGACGGCGGCAAACGCGATGAGCCCGCCGGCAACGAGCATGAGGAGGAGCGCCCCCAGGCCGTGGCCCAGCTGCGGGATGAGCACCCCGAGCAGCGCCCCCGCGACCAGGGGAAAGAGGAGCCACAGCGCCCCCGGCGCGCGCGCGAAGTCCTCGAACTCCCTCAGGGCGATCCCCACCCCCACGAGGAACGCCGCCAAGAGGGTGATCGCCGCGATCCGGAGCAGATAGGCCCAGCCGCTCATGGTCGCCGCCCTCTCCCCTACCCTCGCCCTCGCCCTCACCCTTACCGCGCCTCCCCCTCGGCGGGGGCCCCCTCGGCGGCGAGGGGGAAGCTCCCCCGGACGGGGTAGAAGACCTTCCGCACCGTGTCCCCCAGGGCGATGCGGATGCGGGCCCGGCCGACGACCTGCATCTGCCCCTGGGCGTCCACGGCGCTGTTGTAGAGCGCCACCCGTCCCTCCCAGAGCACGGCCACGAGGGGCACCGAGCGCCGCTCCCCCGGCGGGACCTCGTAGCGCCCCTCCGTGATCGTGTAGGCCCCCGCGTACTGCCCGTCGAGGTAGAGCTGGGTGTTGATCGCCTCGACCCACAGGGTGTATTTCGTGCGGTTGGTAAACCGGACCTCGAAGCGGAGGGCGAGCCTCTCCCGGCCGTCCTGCGCGCCTTGGGCCCCCGCCCCCGGGGCGAGCGGCTCCGCGCCCACCCAATCGAGCTCGACGTCGACGTCGTCGATGCTGGTGATGAACTCGATGTAGCGGGCCTCCGCGTCGGCGAGGATCAGCCCCCCCGCCAGGGCGAAAACCAATCCCACACCCCAGGTGAGCGCCCTTGGGGAGGGAAAGCGTCGGGAAGGATTAGACCTCATAGCAGGCGACATAGTGGCCGCCCCCCTTGTCCTCGAGGGGCGGGTGGTCCTCCTTCTTGCAGCGCTCCGTGGCGATGGGACAGCGGTCGAGGAAGCGGCAGCGCGGCGGCGGGTCGATGGGGCTGGGCACGTCGCCCTTAAGCTCGATGGGCCGGCGCTTGACCGTCGGGTCCGGGATGGGGACTGCGGAGATGAGCGCCTTGGTGTAGGGGTGCAGCGGGTTCTGGATCACTTCCTCCGTGGGCCCCATCTCCACGATCTTCCCCAAGTACATCACGGCGATGCGCTCGCACATGTAGCGGGCGACCGCCAGGTCGTGGGTGATGTAGAGGTAGCTCATCCCGAACTCCTGCTGGAGCTCCATCATGAGCTTCATGATCCCGGTGCGGATCGAGACGTCGAGCATGGAGGTCGGCTCGTCGGCCACCACGAACGTGGGGTTGATGATCATGGCCCGGGCGATCGCCACCCGCTGGCGCTGGCCGCCCGAGAGCTCGTGGGGGTATCGAAACAGGAAACTCTCCGGGGGGGAGAGCCCCACCATCTCGAGCATCTCGGCCACCCGCAGCTCCCGCTCGGCGATCGTGCCGATGTGCTGCACCGCCAGGGGCTCGGCCACGATGTCGAAGATCGTCATCCGCGGGTTGAGCGACTCGTAGGGGTCCTGGAAGATCATCTGGACCTCGCGGCGGAAGCGCTTCAAATGGGGCCCCGAGATGTGGGCGAAGTCCGTGTACTCCAGCCGCTGCAGGACCTCAAGAAAGCGCTGCCACTCGGGCCTCTCCCCCTCCGTCAGGGGGGGCAGGGGGGGCGTTCCCCGCTCCAAGAAGCGGGCGACGGGGACGAGCGAGAGCCTGTGGCCGTCGAGTTCCACGTCGACGTTTACGGGGCCCAGCGCCTGGGGGCGCTGCTGGAGTTGCTCCAGCAGCGCTTTTAGGTTGCGGCGAAGCCATTCGCCCTCGCCTTGGGGCCGGGATCCGGGCGCGGCCAGCGCCTGGGCGATCTGCAGCGGACGGCCCTTCTCGTCCACGAAGACGCTGAGCGCCCCCACGGGCCGGCCGTCCTGCTGGAGGACGAAGCCCACCCGGCGGGGGTCGCGGATCCAGATCCGCCCCTCGGTGGGATCGAGGAGCTTCACCAACAGCTTCCCGGTGGTCGTCTTGCCGCAGCCGGACTCCCCCACCAGGCCGAGGGTCTCCTTGGGCTTGATCTCGAAGCTGATCCCGTCGACGGCGTGGACGAACGAGCGCCTCCGGACGAAAAACCCCTTCCCCACGGGGAAGTACTTCTTGAGGGCCTCGACCCGGACCAACTCGTCGGTAGCCGTCGTCTGCAGGTTCGGATGGGTCGGCATGCGGCTATCACCGTTCCATTGTACTTTAGGTGTTGAGGGGGTGCCAGCAGGCGGCTTGGTGTCCCTCCTCGAAGGTCTCGAGGGACGGGGCCTTCTCCCGGCACTCCGCGGTGGCGTAGGGACAGCGGGGGTGGAACCGACACCCGGAAGGGGGGTTCAGCAGGTTGGGCGGCTCCCCCGGGATGGTGGTCAGCTCGTGTTTCTCCCCCTGGATGCTGGGGAAGGCGGACATCAAGGCCGCGGTGTAGGGGTGATGCGGGCGCTGGAAGATGTGGGTCGTGGGGCCCACCTCCACCAGGTTGCCCGCGTACATGATCCCCACCTTGTGGGAGACCTCGGCGATCACCGCGATGTCGTGGGAGATGTAGATCACCCCCATGTTCAGCTGCTCGCGGATCTCGTCCAGGCGGCGGAGGATGCGGTCTTGGATGATCACGTCGAGCGCGGTGGTCGGCTCGTCGGCGATGATGACCGCCGGGTCGCAGGCCAGGGCCATGGCGATCACGGCCCGCTGGCGCATCCCGCCGCTGTACTCGTGGGGATAGTCGTTCATCCTCCGGGGGTTGAGGCCCACCAGCTCAAACAGCTCGGCGACCTTCTTGCGGGCCTCCTCGATGTCGAAGTCGTCCCCGGAGTGGGTCTGGATCGCCTCGATGATCTGGTCCCCCACGCGGTAGACGGGGTTTAGGGAGTTCATCGCGGCTTGGAAGACCATCGCGATCCCCTTCCAGCGGACGTGGCGCATCTCCTCTTCCGAGAGGAGCAGGAGGTTCTCCCCCTGGAAGAGGATCTTGGCCTGGGGGACGATCTCGGGGAATTCCCTCTCCAAGAGGGCCCGGTTGAGCTCGACCACGTCGCGGGGGGAGGAGGCCCCTTTCTCCTCGCGGAGCCGGACGAGCCGTTGGATCTCCGCGTCCTCGCGGGCGTCCGGGGGAAGGGCCGCCAGGAGCGCGGGGTCGACGAGATCCGGCCTGCGGAGCGCCTCGTTGATGGCCCCGATCAAGCGCTTCTTCTGCGGGGCAGGGGGGTCCGCATCCGGGGACCGCTCCGCGAGGTAGTCGCGGAGCCCCTCGGGGAGGAGGGTCCACAGCCGCCGACCTGCCGTCGGGTGCGAGGACTCCCCCCGCTCCCGCAGGCGGGTCAGAAACCCCGGCCAGTCCCGGATCCCCTCGGGGCCCTCCAGCAGGGGCGAGGCCCCCGGTAGATACGCGTTGTCGGGCAGGAGGCGCATGAGCGCCAGGGCGAGCGTCGTCTTGCCGCAGCCGCTCTCGCCCACCAGCCCCAGCGCTTCCCCCCGCTCCAGCGTGAAGGAGACGTCGTCCACGGCGTGGACGTCGCCCTTCTTCGTGCGGTAGCGAACCCTCAGGTTCCGAACGTCCAGGATTGCCACTGAGATCACATCTTTCGCAGCCGGGGGTTGACGATCTCGTCCAGGCCGCGGCCCACCAGGTAGAAGGCGGCGCACAGGGCCGTAATCGAGACGGAGGCGGGGAAGAAGATCCACCACGCCTTGGTGATCGCGTCCCCCGTAAGATACCCGGAGATGTTGGCCATCTGGACCATCATCCCCCAGCTCATCTGCAGATTAAGAATACCAAAGAAGCTGAGGACGGCCTCCGAAAAGATCGCGCTGGTGACGTTGAACATCATGTACAAGAAGCTCAGAGGGAGCAGGTTGGGAATGATATGGCGCAGGATCACGTGGAGATGGCTGCCGCCGGCGACCTTGGCGGCCTCGATAAAGGGCTTGACCTTGATGCTGAGCGCCTGGGACTTGAGCACGATGGTGATCCCGCCGAACCCCCCGATGATGCCCAACACCAAGGCAAGGCTATACATGTTGAGCTGGAACATCCCCCCCAACACGATCAAGAAGGCGATCACGGGGAAGAGGAGCACCACGTCGGCCAGGCGCATGAAGAAGGTGTCCACAAACCCGCCGTAATAGGCCGACACGGCCGCCACCAGGGTCCCGATGATCACGGTGATGAGCGCGGCCATCACGCCCAAGAAGAACTCGGCCCGCGCGCTGTAGGCCAGCTGGGAGAAGATGTCCCGCCCCCAGGGGTCGGTGCCGAGCCAGTGCTTGGCCGACGGGGGAGCGGGGTGCTTGGGCACCAAGTATTGGTTGACCTTCTCCATGTGCCAGGCCGGGCCGGGATTGGGATCGTAGCCGATGATCGGGTCGTAGATCTCGGGATCCCAGATCGTGGCCATCAGGATGGGATGGGCGACGGCCAGCAGCCCGTAAAACAAGATGATAAAGAGCCCGATGGGCCCGATGCGCGACTCCCAGAAGAGGGACCAGTTGGTGGCCAGACCGCGGCGCATCAGCCGCAGCCGGGCCCGCCAGGGGCTCTCCAGGTGCCGGCCGGTCGGGGATTTCGGCGGTGCCGGTGCCGTGGCCATTAGCGATCTACCTCGCAGGGATGGGTTCGAGTGCGGTCAGTCATAGCGAATCCTCGGGTCCAAGAACGCGTAGAGGATGTCGGCGACCAGGTGGGCGACGAGCGCGAAAATCCCCGTAAAGACCAGCGCCCCGATCGCCAGGGGCATGTCCTCCTCCAAGACGGCCTGCAGGAGGAGGAGCCCCATCCCCGGCCAGGAGAAGATGGTCTCCGTGATGATGCCGCCGTCGACGGTAAAGGCCAAAGCGAGCACGAAGCTCGTCACCACCGGGAGCAGGGCGTTGCGGGCGGCGTGCTTGTCGCGCACCGCCTTGTCGGGCAGCCCCTTGGCCTTGGCCGCCAGCACGTAGTCCTCGCGGGTGACCTCGAGCATCGAGTCGCGCATGAGCAACATCGTCCCCCCAAACGCGATGAGCGTCACCGTGATCGCGGGGAGGATCATGTGGTAGAGGATATCCCGGGCCAGCAACCCGATCGTGGTGCTCCACAGGAGGTAGACGATCACGGCGGTGACCAGGCCCAGAGCTCCCAGGTGAATCGTCCAGCGGAGGGCGCGCGGTAGGTAGAGCTTCCTCCCCAGCAGAAAGACGACGAACAGGAAGAGCAGGGCCGCCCCCCCCACCCCGACGATGTAGCCGAAGACCAGATTCTGGTCGATCTCATACTGGCGCCAGAGAAGCGGGTCGTTGAACTTTCCGATGGGCAACCAGCCCAGCTTGTAGCCGAAGATCCAGAGGAGCAAGATGGCAAACCAAGGGGTATACACAGTAAAGAGCACCACCCCGATGACAGTGGCGGAGTAGTCAATGAGCCCTCCCCGCTTCCAGGCGATCAGCTTGCCCAGGTAGAACCCCAACGAGAAGTAGAGGAGGGTCGCGATCACGAAGAGGGCTACGGTGCGGGGGAGGCGTTCCTTGATGAGCTCCCAGACGGGACGGGGGTATTGGCTGAACGAGATCCCCAAATTCCCCGTAAAAAGATTTTTCATAAAGTTGATATATTGAATATGCACAGGCTGGTTCAACCCCAGGCGCTCCAGGAGGGCCTCTCGCGCCTCCGGTGGGATCTGCGGGTCGTTGATGTAGATCTGGGAGATGTCCCCCGGCTGCATGTAGACGATGATAAAGACGATGGAGGCGTAGATGTACAGGGTGATGACGATTTGTATTAGCCGCTTAAAGAGATATTTCCACATGACGCGTTTTGCGCGCGTGCCCTCAAGAGATTTGGATTAAGATCCAGTTCGCCTCATGATAGCGGGGGGGTCGGGGGTTGTCAACCGAACGGGGCGGAAGCGAATCCCGCGCACAAAAAAGCGATCCGAGCCGGGAGGACCCGCCCCCCGGCTCGGATTCCGTTGTCGCTTTCGCGCCGTCTCCGGTCTACCCGGAAGCCGGATCGCTACTGGGTCTTGACGACCAGGCCGACGAAGGCCGCACCGCCCTGGAGGCCGTCGAGGATGGGCTTGTCCTCGAGCCCCTGCCAGTTGATGCGGTCGGCGCGGTAGGCGTCCTGCTGCTGGACGTAGTGGGTCGGAACGTAGGCAGCCCACTGGAAGATGAGCCGCTGCATCTCCCGCGCCAGCTCCTGGGCCCTCTGGAGGTCCTGCTCGGCCAGGAACTCGTCGGCGATCCGGTCAAACTCCTGCTGGCAGCCCGTCAGCGCGTCCTCGCGGGCGCTGCAGACGCCGCCCTGCGGGGAGTTGCCGCCGGGCTGGGTGTTCCGGCTGTGGAAGAAGGCCTCCAGGTAGTCCGGGTAGAGGCCCAGACCCCAACCGAGCTGCCACATGTCGAAGTCCTGGCGGTCGAAGACGAGGGTGACGATGTTGTTGAAGCCCGCGGGCACGTCCCGGACGGGGATGCCCAGCTTCTGCAGCCGGTCCACGATGTGGAGCCCGAAGATGTTCCGGTTGTTGTCGTAGGCGGCGTTCGGGTGGAGCAGCTCGAGCTGCCCGATCGGGTTGCCCTCGGGGTCCTGAGCCAAGCGGCCGCCCTCGAAGACGAACCCGGCCTCCTCGAGCATCTGCCGCGCCCGGGCGAGCCGCTCCTCCTCCGAGAGCCCGATGCAGGCCTCGGCCTTCTCCTCCTCCGTGAGGGTGCGGTGCCAGAAGGCGTTCCCCGGCGGGACGGGGCTGTAGGCCGGGATGACCTGGCCGGCCAGGAGCTCGTTGGCCACGAACTCCTTGTCGATGACGCAGCGCACCGCGCGGCGGAACTCGACGTAGTTGAAGGGGCTCTTGCGCAGGTTGAAGCTGAGGTAGAAGACGCCGTTGGAGGCGTTCTTGATCACCCGGACGCCCTCGGCCGCCTCCAGCTGGTTGAGGGTCGCCAAACCGTACCCCAAGGGGTTGAAGTGGTAGTCGACCTCGCCGCTGATGACGGCCAGCGCCGCGGAGGACTGGTCGCCGAAGAGGCTGTAGATCACGCCGTCGACGAAGGGCCCCTCCTCGGTGCGCAGCGCCACGGAGATCCCGTCGCCGGAGGTGGTCCCGGCGCTGCGGGTCCCGCCGCCGAGCGCCTCGGGCAGCTGCTCCTCATACCCGACGATGTTGCCGTCCGCGTCCTGGTACTCGGTGGCGATGGTGCCCTTGAAGGAGTAGTTCGGGTTGGCCACGATCTCGGCGAAGGCCCCCGGCTGCCACTGCTTGGTCACGAAGGGCGCCGCGCTCGGCTCCCCGGGGCACTCGATCGCCGCCAGCGAGCGGACCGGGTCGTCGCTCTGGAGCGCCTCCTGGAACTTGGGCTCCCAGAACTTCTTCTGGAAGATGTCCCAGAGCAGCAGCGTGAACTCCCACTGCGCCAGACCCGGCTTCTCCTTGAGGTAGAACTTGACGGTGTAGGTGTCCACGGCCTCGACGCGGTCGATGAGGTCAAACGCCGGGTTGGCCCAGCCGCCGCCCAGCTCCAGGGAGAGGGTGCGGCCCGTGGGCAGGACCGTGGCGAAGGTGTTGAAGGTGAAGGCCACGTCCTCGGCCGTGAGCTCCGTCCCGTCAGACCACTTCACGCCCGGGAGCAGCTCGACCGTGGAGACCCAGAGCCCTCCCTCCTGGGTGAAGGGGGTGGCGAAGTCCTTCGCCAGGGAGGGGAAGGGCTGCTGCCCCAGGGTGGTGATCCCGTAGAGGCTCATGTGGGCGCTCGGGCCCCAGACGTAGAAGTTCCAGACGGTGTTGTTCGCCCCCGTGGAGGCCGAGAGCGAGCAGAAGACCCCCTTGAGGTCCGAGTGGATCGCGGCCACGAAGATGTTCTCTCCCTGCGCGCCCGCCTGGTTGTGAGCCCCTACGACCAGTAGCAGCCCCACCACCAGCAGCGCCGCAAATCGCACGAATTTCATGGTTCGGTTCCCTCCTTTTTCGGCTTACGTGATCCGGTTTCCGTACCGTTACCGTCGTATTGTCCCGTTGTGTTGTACCGTACGCTCCGCTCTGCGTTCCGTGCTGTTGCCTCCGGGCTCCACGCGGTTTACTACGCTACGGGGTGGCGTACAGCCCGCTCACGTCGTAGGCGTAGATCTGGAAGGTCCCCGGGGTCCCCCGCGGGCCGCCCTCCCAGAAGACGTAGAGGTAGCGGTTGTTCGGGGAGACGGAGATGACGCCCACCGGAGCGGGCTCCCCGGCGGGGGTGACCGCGATGGTCTCCACCACGGCGAGCGTCCGGGTGTCGATGACGCTGACCGTGTTGTCCAGCGAGTTGGAGACGTAGAGGTAGCGGTCATCCGAGGAGAGGGCCAGGTGGCGCGGCGCGTTGCCCACCGAGATCTCGGCGATGACCCGCTTGTTGCAGCCCCGGCCGGAGAGGACCGTCACGGAGTTGGAGCCCTGGTTGGAGACGTAGAGGGTGGTCTTGTCGGAGCTGGCCACGGCCATGTAGGGGTTGACCCCCAGCCCGCCGATCGTGGTCACCCGGCCGTTCGTCTGGTCGATGCAGGCGATGTCCTGGCTGCTCTGCACCACGAAGGCGTAGCTGTTCCCGGCTGCGACCACGCTGCCCGGGCCGATGCCGCCCGTCTCCACCACGCTCAAGACGTTCCCGCTGGCGGCGTCCAGGGTGTAGAGCGCCCCGTCGGCGGAGCTCACCAGCACCCGGTTGTCCGCGGGGGAGTTGAGCTGGGCGTCCACCGGCGCGGTGATCGTGCGCAGCTCATCGGCCGTCTCCGCGTCGTAGCCCGCGGGCCAGACGATCTCCTTGGCGTTGAGGTCGATCTTGACCACGCTGTCGAGGAAGAAGTTGGGCACGTACGCGAAGCTGCAGGTGATGTCCACCGCCATGCCGGGGAAGCCGCGCGGCCCCATCCCCGCGGGGAAGTTCCCGCCCAGGAACGCGTCGGGGTACTCGATGAAGGAGTCGGGATCGACGCTCGGGTTGCCGGTGCTCACCCCGGTGATCTTAAAGAGGAGCATGTCGTCGAAGGGACCGGGGCCGATGCCCACCGCCCAGGCGGCCGAGCCGTCGGCGCACATCACGATGTCCTCGATCTTCACGGGCGCGAAGATCCAGATGAACTCGCTGCCGGAGATGGCGGCCACCTGCGTGACCCGGCTCTGCGTTGCGGCCGGCTGCAGCATGCCGACCGTAAAGCCCCCTACCAACAGAAGGAGCAACAGATAACGAACGGCTCTTTTCATTTTGACCTCCTTAGAGTAACTCGCCCTCCACGGCTAAAGCAGAAGGATGGGTGATTTGGCTTTTCCGAGGGTAGAGTAGAAATGTTTTTAACCCCTTGGCTCTCACCTCCCCTCCTCCCACATCGAGCCCGGGAGACTCCCCTTACATGTATAGCAGAAAACCCTTTTCTCGTCAAGAGGGCGGGCCTTTTTCGGAGCGGCCGGAAGCCGTATCCCTTACCGCCCCGGGGCGAGCCCCCGCTTGACAGGAAAACACGGCCCCCGTAGCATGGGCGCCGATTGCCGACGCAGAAAACCCAAGACGAGACGAAACAGGAGACAGGAGGAACCGAGGCCATGCGCAGGGGCTCAACCGCGCGATCGCTCAGCTTGGGGACGTTGCTGCTCTTGGCCCTTGTCCCGCTTCTCTGGACGGATAGTGCCTACACCGCCGCGGAGGACCCCGGCGACGCCGCGCCGCCCGGGCCGCCGGAGTACGTCAAGGAGTGGGGCGGCCTCGGCGACGGGCCGGGGGAGCTCTTCATGCCCTGGGGCATCGCCATCGACAAGCAAGATCGGGTCTTCGTCAGCGACTACGGCAACAACCGCGTCCAGGTGTTCGACCCGGAGGGGGCGTGGCTCGGCGGCTGGGGACGGCTCGGGGGGCGCGAGGGGGAGTTTCGCGGACCCGTTGGGATCGCGGTAGGCCCCCAAGGGAACGTCTACGTCGCCGACGCGTTCAACTACCGAGTCCAGGTCTTCACCCCCGAGGGGGAGTTCGTGCGCGGCTGGCGCGGCCCCGCTGCCCAGGGGGCAGGAGCGGGACGCCCCTTCACCCCCTGGGGGATCGCCGTCGGACCCGACGGCAGCGTCTACGTCACGGACCTCCACGCGAACCGCGTCTACAAGTTCTCCCGCGAGGGGGAGCTTCTCCTGAGCTGGGGCGGCTTCGGCACCCGCGAGGGGCAGTTTACGGGCCCCACGGGCATAGCTGTCCTCGGGGATCGGGTCTACGTGGTCGACTCCCTGGGGTACCGCATCCAGGTCTTCACGCCCGACGGGGAATACCTCTTTCAGTGGGGGAGCTTCTGCGACCTGTACATCCACCCGGGGCGGGGCTGCCGCGACCCGGACGGCCCCGGGCCCCTCGAGTCGGGCGACGGCCAGCTCTCCTCCCCCTGGGGGATCGCCTTCGACGCGCAGAAGCGGGTCTACGTCGCCGACTCGGCCAACAAGCGGATCCAGGTGTTCACCCCCGAGGGGGACTTCCTGCTGAAGTGGGGCGAGCTGGGCCGCGGCCCCGGCCAGTTCGACAACCCCGTCGGCGTGGCCCTGGATTCCCAGGGCGCGGTCTACGTGGCCGACCTCAACAACAACCGCATCCAGAAGTTCGTCTTCCCCTCCCCGCTCGCCCCCGACGAGGAGGAGCAGACGGCCCTCAACGGGATCGGGGGGGGCCACCGCCCCGAGGTGCTCGACGTGGTGCTCCCCCGCCAGATCGAGCCCAACGGGCTCCCCATCCCCGGGACGGTGCGCTTTCGCGACCCCGACGGGGACGCCCTTCGCGCCCGCTTCCGGGTCATCGACGGCAAATACGATCCCTTCGTCGCCCCGATCGACGCCCCCCGGGGCCGGACGGGGACGGGGACGGAGACGGGGACGGAGGGGAGCATCCCGTTTACGGTGACATGCGAGATCGCCCAGCAGGTCACCCTCCTCGTCGTCGTGGAGGACGCCCAAGGGCTGCGGAGCGACCCGGAGGGCATCACGTTTACCTGCGGCGTGCCCCCGCGGGGCAACTACAATCGGGAACAGGACGCGGTCCGGCCCGTGGGGCGCACCCTAGGGGTCAACGTCTTCGTCCTGGCCGATGGGGTCACCACCCTTGCCGATGGGTCTTCCAGGGGCTCCGGCGCCGCCGTGGGGGAGCCCTCCCCGGCCGTCGCGCGGGCGATGCGCCAGCAGGTGATCCCGGCGGTCACGGGCATCTGGGACCAGTGCGGGGTGGAGTTCGAGCTGCTCAACCTCTGGGTCGTGGACCCGCGGGCGCTCCGCCTGGCGGGCGGCAGTCTCGACGAGCTGCTCTTCGTCCGGGAGGGGGAGCTGCCCGAGGTGGCGTTGGCCGACCCGAACCGCCGCCGTCCGCTCGCCGTGCTCCACGAGGCCGTGAGCGCGCTGCGCCGGGAGCTGGCCGCCCGGGGAGGGGAGCTTCCCGCCGAGTCGCTCACCGTGTTCGTCTCGGGGGCGCGGATCGTGATGCGGCCCGGCGATAAGCGCCACTTCGGGGGCGTGACCACCATCGGGGGCCGGGTCTCCCTGGTGCGCTGGGACGCGATCTGGGTCATCGACGAGACGACGGGGGCGATCTTCCCCCCCAAGCGCCCCATCACCGCGTTTGCCCACGAGTTCGGCCACAACTTCGGGCTGGAGCACCTCTCCCTCGAGGACGACCCCCTCAACCTGATGCTCTCCGTCCCGCAGCAGCCCACGGCCGTCCCCCCCGAGCCCACCGTCAACCTGCTCCCGGAGCAGTGCGCCGAGGCCCTGCCCGCCATCCGGGAGCTGGACCTGCGGGGGCGGAATTAATGGGGGCGCGGACGCTAGAAGTTAGAGTCAGAGGGCTAGAGTTGGGATAGCCCGGAGAGGGCCCGCTGGAGCAGGACGAGGCCCATAAACTGCGGGATGGCCCGCGCCCGCTCCCAGCGGTGCGGCTCCCGCAGGGCCCGCCAGAGCCACTCCAACCCGAGTCGCTGCCAGCTCTCCGGGGCCCGCCGGGCGCGGCCGGACCAGACGTCGAAGCTGCCGCCCACCCCGATCATCACGGGCACCTTCAGGGCTTCGCGGTGGCGGAGCATCCACAGCTCCTGCTTGGGGACCCCGAGCCCCACCAGCAGCACGTCGGGGCGCAGCGCGTTGATCCCCGCGACGAGGGCGGGCTCCTCGGGCTCGGAGAAGTAGCCGTGATGGGTCCCCACCACCCGCAGGCCGGGGTAGCGCTCTCGGAGCCTTCGGGCGGCCTCCCGGGCGACCCCGGGCCGCGCCCCCAGGAAGAAGAAGCGGTAGCCCCGCCGGGCCCCACGGGCGAGAAGCCCCTCCGCGAGGTCGATCCCCGAGACCCGCTCCGCGAGGGGAGCATCCAGGCCCAGGGAGCGCGCCCCCCACACGATCCCCGCCCCGTCGGGCGTCACCAGATCGGCCTGCTGATAAGCCCCGCGCAGGAGGGGGTCGCGCCGGGCGCGCATGAGCGCCGGGGTGTCCGGGGTCATCACCGTGCGGGACCGTTTCGGGTGGGGATCGCCCACCCAGCCGTCGATGCGGGCCAAGGCCCCCTCGAGCGATACCCGATCGAACGGGACGCCGAAGAGCACCACACGCCCCGCGCCCTCGCGTCCCCGTAGGGAGTTGCTACTGAGGGCCGACTCCCCCGAGAGGGCGAAAAACTTCCTCTCACCCTGATCGAACCGCAGCTCCGTGCAGGAGGACATCGTAGCCTTTCTAGCATAGCGGAACCCGGGCGCGGCGAAAAGCCCGCCCGTCCGGGGGAGAGGAGACGCCCGTCTCGCCCGCGGCCGGCTTTGAGTTCGAGAAACCCCTCCTGAGGGCGTACAATTCGGGGTGGGATCGTGGGCAAGGGGAACGAGCGCCGAAGCCAACGCCAACGAGAGCGGAAGATCCTCCACGTGGACATGGACGCGTTCTACGCGTCCGTGGAGCAGCGGGACCGGCCCGAGCTACGCGGGAAGCCCGTGATCGTGGGCGGACGGCCCGAGGAGCGCGGGGTGGTCGCGGCCGCCTCGTACGAGGCCCGCAAATACGGGATCCGCAGCGCCATGCCCACGGCCCGGGCGCTGCGCTTGTGTCCGCACGCCGTGTTGCTCCGGCCGCGCATGGGGCACTACCGCCGGATCTCCCAGCGCATCCGCGAGATCTTCCTGTCGTACACGCCGTGGGTGGAGCCCCTCTCCCTGGACGAGGCTTTTTTGGACGTCACGGGCAGCGAGCGGCTCTTCGGGCCCGCGGAACGCATCGGGCGGGAGATCAAGCGTCGCATCTTCCAAGAGCTGGGGTTGACGTGCTCGGTGGGCCTGGCGCCCAATAAGTTCCTGGCCAAGCTCGCCTCGGACCATCAGAAGCCCGACGGGTTCACCGTGATCCGCCCGGAGGAGGTCGAAGGGTTCTTAAGGGACCTCCCGGTCGAGAAGCTCTGGGGCGTGGGCCCGGCCACGGCCCGAAAGCTCCGCGCGCTGGGGCTCCGGACCGTGGGGGACCTCCGTCGTCTGTCCAAGGAGGAGCTGATCGGGCGCTTCGGCAAGTGGGGTCTCCGGCTGTGGGAGCGGGCCCGGGGGGTGGACGAGCGGCCCGTGGTCCCGGAGCGGGAGCCCAAATCCCTCAGCCGGGAGACGACCTTCCCCCAGGACGTCCACGACGACCGCGAACTCGATCAAGTGCTCCTACAGCTGACTCACGAGGTCGTCGAGGACCTGAAGGGGGAGGGGCGCCGGGCGCGGACCGTGCAGATCAAGGTGCGATTTGCCGACTTCACCACGATCACCCGCCAATGCACCCTCGCGGAGCCCACGGACTCCCCCGAGGTCTTCCTGGGGGCGGCCCGCAAGCTCCTCCGCGAGCGGGTCGAGCGGGGGGGCAGGGGCGTGCGACTTCTGGGCGTGGGGGCCCGGAACCTCGTCGACCCGGAAACCGAGGCCAAACAGCTTTCCTTGTTCTCCCTCCCGGGCTTGCCTTAAGGCTCCGAAGGGCTTCCGATCATGAAGCCCCCGTGGCGCAAGCGCGCCGCGCGGGCCCGGGACCGGCCCCGCAAGGGCTTGACGAATTCCCGGAGGAGCGCTACCATGACGACGCCCGTGCGCCCGTAGCTCAGCTGGACAGAGCAGCGGATTCCTAATCCGCAGGTCGGAGGTTCGAGTCCTCCCGGGCGTACCACCCGATGAGACTCTCTTGGGCCTTCAACCTTATCACGTTTACCTCCGGGTTTACGTTCTTTTCGTTTATCTTCTTGGTGCCCCTCTACGCTCGGGAGGAGCTGGGGCTATCGCTTACGGCCACCGGGTTCGTGGTGGCCGCCTCCTCCATCGCGGTCATCCTCTTTAGCCCCCTGTGGGGGGCTCTTACGGACCGCTTCGGGCAAAAGCGCTTCGTATTGGCCGTGGGCTACGCGCTTTTCGCGATCGTGAGCGCGCTTCACGTGTTGGCTCAATCCCTCCCGACGCTCGTCGTTTTACGATTCCTCCAGGGAGCGGCGTTCGCGACGAACCCGCTTCTTACGGCCCTGTTCGCGGATCTCTTCGGGAAGGACGCCGCCCGCCGCTTCGGGGGCTTTAGCGCCGCCAACGCCCTGGGCTGGGGCTTGGGGAGCCTGATCGCGGGGGTGCTGGCCGACTGGGTCGGCATCCGCGGGGTCTTCCCCCTGGTGGCCGGGCTGCCCCTGCTCAGCACCGCACTTCTCCTCTTCGTGGTGCGGGAGCCCGCAACCCCCGCCTCCGGCTCTGAGCCCCGAGCGCAAGCCCGGACGGGAGGGACGTCCGCCGAGGCCAAGCGGGGACGGGGTGCGCTCCCCCAGGTCCCCCGCAAGCTCTTTTATCTGTACGCGACGATCTTCGCCCGCCACAGCGCCGCCGTGGCGCTCTGGTCCATGTTTCCCATCTATCTTCGGGACTTCGTGGAGAGCCGCGGGGCCATCGGGGCCGTAAACGGGATCAACATGATCGTCCAGCCCCTCTTCATGCTCGCGCTGGGCCGCTGGGCCGAGGGGAAACGCAAACACTTCCTGCTGCAGATGGTCCTCTGGGGGATCTTAGGCACCATCGTGACGTTTGGGGTGTACGCCACCGCCCAGGGCATCGTGCAAATCCTCGTGGGGCAGATCATGATCGCGCTCGCCTGGTCGGCCATCTTCATCGGGCTCAACCTCTACATCATGGAGGCGGCCCCGCCGGGGACGCGGGGACGGGCTTTTGGGTATTTGCAATCGTCCCTCACGGGCGCGGCGGCGCTGGGGCCGTTGCTGGGCGGGACCCTGGCGGACGCTCTGGGGATTCGGGGGATGATCTGGGTCGTGGCGGCCCTGATGGCCACCAGCCTCCCCTTCTTGCTCAAACTCATGGCCCTCGACCGGCGGGGGTCCCCAGAGACCGTCCCCCAAGCCCAAGAACCCGTGGCGGCGATGAAGCCGAAAGAGCCCGCGGGCTGCGGCTGTCCGGGGTCCGGGGAGTGAACGCGATGGACGAGCGTGCGCTCTTGGAGAACTGCCGAAGGCTCTTTGAGGAGCAGGGTCGGCTCGTCCGCCTGGACCCGAAGCGTTTTGAGCGGGTCGTCTTCGTGGGCGACACCCACGGCGATCTGGAAGCCTCCGAGCGGGTGCTCGAGCGCTTCCTTCGGCCCAAGACGGCCGTGGTGTTTCTGGGCGACTACGTGGACCGCGGGCCCCACTCCCGTGAGAACCTTCAGTTACTCTTGCGAACGAAGCTGGAGCACCCCGATCGCCTCTACCTGCTGCAGGGCAACCACGAGGGCTTCCACGCGATGGCGTTCTACCCCGCGGACTTCTGGGAGGGGCTCCGCGATCCCGAGGAGAAGGCCCTCTACGCCGGGACGCTCATTCAAATGCCCTACGCCGCGGCGCTCCCCAACGGGGTGCTGGGGGTCCACGGAGCGCTCCCCGACGTCGAGCACCTCGAAGACGTGGAAAGCCTAGAGCCCGGCAGCGAGGGGTGGCGGGCGCTCGTCTGGGGGGACTTTCAGGACGTCGAGGGCGGGTTTCTGGGGGAGTGGGGCGGGCGGCTCCGGTTCGGGCGCGCCCACTTCGATCGGCAGATGGAGCGCTTCGGGATGCGGGTATTAATCCGCTCCCACCAGCCGGACGCGCCGATGTATTTGTACGACGATCGGTGCCTGACGATCTTCACCTCCCACGCCTACGGACCCCGGGAGCGCACCGTAGCCACCGTCCCCCTCGATCGAGAGATCCAGACGGCGCGGGATTTGGAGCTGCAGAACCTTTAGGCTAGGGCGTTGTCCCTTGCTCTGCAAAGTTATACACTACACCTGAGAGATCATGTCCCGGCGGAGAGCGAGGTTCAGCGAGGAGTTTCAGCTCCTTCAAGAGCGGGGGATCGAGCTGGCACAAGCCTATGCCGGACGATATGTTGCCCTTGTGGGCGGCGAGATCGCGGGCGTCGGGAGCACGGCGGAGGAAGCCTATCGAGAGGCCCGCAAGAAGCGCCCAGATCGCGAGCCCGTGATCAAGTATTTCCCCCCGGCGGACCCTGCTCTAGTGCTGTAAATGGCCTACACCCGCTGCTTTCCCTACACACCGGAATTCGTGACGGGCTTGGGCGCGGTGGATCGCCCGATCCTTCCCGAGCTGGTGCTCATCGGACCCACGGGCCGGAGGATGCGCACGCAACCCTACGTTGACATGGGGGCGGACTTCAGCGTCTTCCCCGGTGGAATCGCCCGACTGCTCGAGGCTCCTTGGGAGAGCGGACGGGAGCTTCCCATCAGCGGGCTCTACGGGGGCGGGGTGGGGCGCTTGCTCCCCGTACGGGCCGTTCTCTTGGAAAAGGAGTTTGACCTTCCCGCCCTCTTCGTCCCCGAGGAGCGCGTCCCCCTCGTGCTGGGCAGGGCCGGGGTGCTCCGACACTTTCGCGTGGAGTACCGCAGCGATCGGTTCTGCATCCGGAGGCTCTGACTACGCCTGTCCCACCAGCTCCGCCAGCTGCTCCTGGGCGTACGCCTCCTGCAGGGGTTCGATGAGCAGATCGAGGTTCCCCTCCAGAACGTCCTCCAGGCGGTAGATCGTAAGGTCAATCCGGTGGTCCGTGACGCGGTTCTGGGGGAAGTTATAGGTGCGGATCTTCTCCGAGCGCGCGGCGCTCCCGATCTGGATGCGCCGCTGCTGGACCCGCTCCTGCTCCACCTTCGACTGGAGCATGTCCTGAAGTTTTGCTCTCAGCAGGCGCATCGCCCGCTCGCGGTTCTTGTGCTGGGAGCGCTCCTCCTGACACGCTACGACAATGCCCGTGGGCTTGTGTTTAATTCTCACGGCGGAGTTCACCTTGTTGACGTTCTGCCCGCCGGGGCCGCTGGCCCGAAACGTTTCGATCTCGATGTCCTCCTCGCGGATGTCCACCTCCACCTCCTCCACCTCGGGGAGGACGGCCACCGTGGCCGTGGAGGTGTGAATCCGCCCGGAAGCCTCCGTCTCGGGCACGCGCTGCACCCGATGGACGCCGCTCTCGAACTTAAAGAGCCCGTGCGCCCCCCGACCTAGCACCGCGAAGGCCACCGTCTTAAAGCCCCCTAGGGGCGTGGGGTGGGCGTCCAGGAGCTCTACCTTGAAGCCCTTGCGCTCCGCGTACTTGTTGTACATCCGAAAGAGATCGGCGGCGAAGAGCGCGCTCTCCTCGCCCCCCGCGCCCGCGCGGATCTCCACGATCGCGTTCCGCGCGTCCCGGGGATCGTCGGGCAGCAGGGAGCGCAGGAGCTTCTTGCTGAGCTGCTCGGCGCGCTCCCGGGCTTGGGCCAGCTCGTCCTTGATGAGCGCCCGCATCTCCTCGTCGTCTTCCTCTTGTAAAAGGGCCTCCGACTCGGCGATCTCCTGCTCCAGGCACTGCAGCGCTTCGTAATCCTCCGCGAGCCCCTTCAGGCGGGCGTAGCGCTGGGAGAGCTCAACATAGCGGGGGCTGCTCACCGTCTCGGGACGGGCCAGCTCCGCCTCCAGCTCGTGGGCCTGCTTTACCAGCTCCTCGATCCGGGTGCGCACGGCTGCCGAAAGCATAGCGCCCCCATTTAATCGAGGGAATGCGCCAATTGCAAGCGCTCTTTGCCCGCTTCTATAATGCAGCGACCATGCGGATGCGCCGGGTGAACTGGACGATCACCGAGCGGCAACACCGGGAGCTCAAGCGCCTCTCCCGCGAGACGGGGCTCCCCATCTCGGAGCTGGTCCGTCGGGCGCTCGATAAATACCTGGGCCTCGTGGGCGAGGAATCCCCCCTTCGGGACCCCTCCTTCGAGCCGGACGCCCAGGACGAGGAGGCCCGCGTTCCCACCCGGTCATGAGCGAAAAACGATTCCACGTTGCCGACGAGCGGGAGATCCGCCGGGGGCGCGTGACGGACGTCTACTTCGAGCGCACCCGGCGGATTCTGGAGGCCAAGGGCCTCGATCCCCATGTGACGATGGAGGCCGCAGCCCGCTCCGTCCCCCGCGGGGACTGGGCCGTATTTTGTGGGCTCCAAGAGGCTTTGGAGCTGCTCAAGGGTCTGCCCCTGGACGTCTGGGCGCTGCCGGAGGGGACGCTCTTTCGCCCGGGGGAGCCCGTGCTGCTGATCTCGGGGAACTACCGCGAGTTCTGCGTCTACGAGACGGCTCTGTTGGGCCTTCTGTGCCAGGCGAGCGGGATCGCCACCCAGGCGGCCCGGTGTGCCATCGCCGCCGAGGGGCGGCCCGTGGTCCACTTCGGGGCCCGGCGGGTCCACCCCGCCATTGCCCCCATGGTCGAGCGCGCCGCGTTCGTAGGGGGCTGCGCGGGCGTCTCCACCCTCGTGGGCGGAGAGCTCTTGGGAGAGGAGCCCGTGGGCACGATCCCCCATGCCTTGGTGCTAATCCTGGGCGATGCAGCCTCGGCCAGCTTAGCGTTCGATGAAGTCATCGAGGGGAGCGTCGAGAGGGTGGCGCTGGTGGACACCTTCGGCGACGAGAAGTTCGAGGCCCTGGAGTGTGCCGAGCTGTTAGAGGGCAGCATCTACGCGGTGCGGCTCGACACCGCCGCCTCCCGGCGCGGGGATCTTTTGGCCATCGCCAAGGAGGTGCG
>JALUUA010000255.1 GCA_027021605.1 Candidatus Bipolaricaulota bacterium
CTCCTCGGGGCTTTGGGCGAGCTTTACGCCGCCGGCCTTCCCACGGCCCCCCGCGGCCACCTGGGCCTTGACCACCACGGGGGTGCCCAGCTTCTTCGCGATCTCCTCCGCCTGCTCGGGGGACTCCGCCAGCTCCCCCGGCGGCACGGGCAACCCCACCCGCTCAAAGAGCTGTTTCCCCTGATACTCCAGCAGCTTCAAGGTCCCCTCGTCTCCTCCCTCTCGCTCGGTGCTCGGTTTCTTTCGGTCGCTCGCGTCGCGGTTTCCGCACCCATGGGCGATGGAACCCCGGGGGTCGAGACCCCCCGGGGTCCGGGTCGACCCGGACCGGATTCGGCTCGGGTTTAGTGAGGCCGGGGTTTAGCGGGAGCTCTTCTGCTCGGAGGCCTCCGGCTGGCCCGCGGACGCGGACGAGCCCTGGGCGACGGGCTCCTTCTTCTCGGTTGTCTCTGTCGTTTTCTTCGACGTCTCCGGCTCGGCCTCCAGCTCGATCTCGCTCTTGAGCTTGTTGGCCTCCTCCTTGAAGGCCCGCATCGCCTGGCCCATGGAGCGGGCGACCTGGGGGAGCTTGCTGCCGCCGAAGAGCAGCAGCACGATCGCGAAGATGATCAACAGCTCCCCGGGGCCCGGCCAGCCGATCACCAGCGTCGGCGTCCACATGTGCGATCCCTCCGTCCCGTTGGGGTTCGGGTTCCTTGCGACCCGACCGCTCGTGCGTCGGGCTCACTCTACCACAAAGCCCCCGCCCCGTCAACGAACGACCGAACGACCGACCGTCGCGTGCGGGAGGGCGGCGGGCTAGGGCGCGCGGCGGGGGCGCTCCTCCCAGGCGATCCGCAGGCCCTGTAGCGTGAGGTGCGGGTCGTAGATCTCGATGGTCTCGAGGTGCTCGTGGAAGAACTTCCCGCGCCCGCCGGTGGCGATCACCTTGAGCGTTTTATGGGGCTCCATCTCGGAAAACGCCCTCCGAAAGCGCCCGATCAGCCCCTCGATGAGATCGAAGAACCCCAGGACGATCCCGGCCTGGAGGTGCTCGACGGTGTCCTTGCCCACCACGGAGGGGGGCGGGACCAGCTCGACCTTAAAGAGCTGGGCCGTCTTGCGGACGAGGGTCTCGGCCGCCAGCTCCATCGTGGGCGCGATCGCCCCGCCCAAGAACCTCCCGTCGGAGGATACGAGGTTGAACGTGGTCGCCGTCCCGAAGTCGATCACCAGGGCGGGGCCCCCATACAAGCGATGGGCGGCCAGGCAGTCCGCGATGCGGTCCGTCCCCACCCGCTCGGGCTCGCGGACGTCCAGGGAGACGAGCCCCCAGCGGTGGTCGAAGAAGCGGGCCTCTTGGTGGAAATAGCGTCGCACGGCCTCGGTGAGGGCCCAGTTCAGGGGCGGGACCACGGAGCTTATCACGACGCCCTCGATCTCCGCGGGCGAAAGGGAGGCCGACTCGAGCAACCGCAAGAAGCTTAAGCCCAGCTCGTCGGGGGTCTGCTCCGGGCGGGTGGCCAGGTGCCACTCCGCCCG
>JALUUA010000256.1 GCA_027021605.1 Candidatus Bipolaricaulota bacterium
GTGGGCCAAGCTGTGGCGGTAGAGCCACTCCGCCCCCGGGGATTCGGGGGTGAGCAGTTCCAACTCGAGCGCGTCGTCCTCGGGGAGCTTGTAGTAGAGGTCGACGTACTGCTCCTCCCGGGACTCGGCTCCGCGAACGCGCGCGCCGATGACCTTTTTGGCGAGCTTGGCGTCGAGCCCCAGCTCGGGGTGCTGAAGGAGGTCGCGCAGGGAGGCATCTTTCGGGAGTTGGGCGCGGGGCACTTCGAGCCTGCGACCGTCAGGCAGCTTCAGAATCATGCGGATCACCCTCCGTCCCGGCGAACCGGGGCCGGCTTCTACGGTAAGAGCCACCCTCGCCGGGGAGATGCTGTATCTTACAGTCGGGGCGGGTAGGCATCAAGCCAGGGGTTGCAAGGGACGTCCCGGAAGCTTAGGGTATCCCCGGAGCACGGGGAGGGAGTCTCATGGACAGAACTGCCCTCGCATGGGCCCTTGTCATCGGGATCGTGGCGCTCCTCGTCTTCCCGGTCTTTCTGAATTCCTTGACCGTCACCACCCGCGCAAAGCTCTCCGAGAGCGGCGCCGTAGAGCGCATAGACCTCAGCGGGTGGCCCCGAGTGGGAACCCCCTCCGATCGGTTCGTCGTGTACTACTCCCCGAGCTTGGCACAGGGCGAGGCGTTGGCCCGGGAAGCCCGGGAGTACCTCGCCCAAGCGGAGCGGATCGCCCAAGAGCGCGTCGGACTCTCCCTGGGGCGCCTGGGCCTGGCCCTCCTGCCCTACCGTCCCGGCCTCGGCGAGGCGGTGATCCGGCACGACCGGCGGACCGTCCTGCAGCAGGCGTTGGGGCTCTCCCCCCTTGTGGTGTTCCCCCTAGTTGTCCCCCCTGATCTCCGCACCTTCACGGAGGCGCCGGAGACCGTACGCCACGACTTGTACTGGGTGACCGTCCACGAGGGAATCGAGCGGAGCATTGGGGACCGCCTCTACTGGCATGACCGCCGCCTTCGCTGGGTGGGGGACGGCCTGGCCGAGTACGTCGCGTTCACCGTCACGAAGGACGTGGATCCGGAGGTCGCCTGTCTCGGGTTGGAACAGCAGCTGCTCCGCCTGCGAGTGGGCCTTAGGCAGGGCGTCCTCACCTACGACCTGACAGAGGACTTCCTGGTGCGCGTGGGAGCCCAAGGAGGAGCGGAGGGAAGCCCTTCGGAGGGGGATCGCCGCATCCGGGCCTCTCGGGAACAGGTGGGCTACGGGTTGGCCTTTGCGTTTTGGTACGAGGTTGCCCTGCACCACGGGGAGGAAACGATCCGTCGGTTCTGGGAGCGGGTGCGGCGAGAACCCATCCAGGGCTTAGAGGACGTTCTCCGCATCCTCGCGGATTTAACCGCGGAGGACGTGGGGGGAGCCATACGCAACGTCAGCGTCCAAGAGGCGCTAGAATTCCTCAAGATAAGCCTAAAAGCCCACACAACGTACGGACCGTGCCGGTTTTAATGCCCTGAGGTGCCGTACGCTTACCGGCAGACCCA
>JALUUA010000257.1 GCA_027021605.1 Candidatus Bipolaricaulota bacterium
TAGGCGAGCTTGGCGTCCAAGCCCCAGAAGGCGCCCGCAATTCGCAGCGAGTTTTGCGTCACGGGCTCGGAGAAGTCGCCGCCGGGGGGCGAGACGGCCCCGATCACCGTAACGGAGCCGCCGCGCTCGTCTTCCGTACCCTCGAAGGGCTGCTTGCCCTCGGGGATCCCCTTCCCCAGGCACACGACTCGACCGCTGCGCTCGTAGAACTCCGCGATGCGGCTGGCCAGATACGGCGGGTAGCCCTCCTCGCCGGGCATCTCCTCCAGGCGCCCGGAGATCTCGCGAAGCGCCTCGGCCCACCGCGAGGTGGAGTCGGCCATCAGCGCCACGTCGTAGCCCATATCGCGGTAATATTCGGCCAGCGTGATCCCCGTGTAAATGGAGGTCTCACGGGCGGCCACGGGCATGTTGCTCGTGTTGGCGATCAAGATGGTGCGGTGCATGAGGGGCGCGCCCGTGCGCGGGTCCTCGAGGTGGGGGAACTCCGTCAGCACCTCCGTCATCTCGTTGCCCCGCTCGCCGCAGCCGATGTAGATCACGATGTCGGCGTCGGACCACTTGGCCAGGGACTGCTGGGTCACGGTCTTGCCCGAGCCGAAGGGTCCGGGGATGATCGCGTTCCCCCCCTTGGGCACGGGGAAGAAGACGTCCAGAATCCGGGTCCCCGTGATCATCGGGACGTTGGTGGGGACCTTCCGCCGGGCCGGACGGGGTTGCCGGATCGGCCACGTCTGCATCATGGTGAGCTCCGTCCCGTCCTCCAGGCGGGCGATGGCGTCCGCCACCGTGAAGTCCCCCTCTTGAATCTCCGCAATGCGCCCCGAGATCCCGATGGGCACCAGGATGTAGTGCTTGATGGTGGGCGTCTCCTGGACCCAACCCAGAAAATCCCCCTCGGAGACCTCGTCGCCGGGCTTGACCAGGGGCTGGAAGCCCCACTTCTTGTTCCGGGGGAGCGGGTCGCCCGTGGCCCCGCGCTCGATGAAGTTCCCCGTCTGGTCCCGGATGACCTCCAGGGGGCGCTGGATCCCGTCGTAGACGCTCCCCAACAGCCCGGGCCCCAGCTCGACCAGGAAGGGCTTCCCCTCGGAGCGGACCGGCTCGCCCACGGTGAGCCCGTCCGTCTCTTCATACACTTGGATGGCGATCTCGTCGCCCCGCACTTCGATGACCTCGCCGATGAGCCCCATCTCGCCCACCTCGACGAGGTCTCGGATCTTGATGCCTGTCATCCCCTTGGCCCGCACGACGGGTCCGGAGATGCGGGAGATCACGCCCTCAATCACCTTTCGCTCCATGCTCAGCTTCCCTCCCCTTCGGATTCGCCTTCCACGTGGATCTTCTGTCCCAGGTAGCGCATCGTCAGCTCGTCGATGTAGGACTGCTCGCGCTTTACGAGCTCGGAGGGGTAGGAGGCGACCATCGGCCAGCCCGCCCGCTCGAACGCCTCCTCAAACGGGCCCATGAAGCGCTCGTCCACGAGCACGATGGCCACGTCCTCCCTCTCCCGGATGCGCTGAATCACCTCGTCGATCCGGCTCTCGTCCTCCAGCTCCAAGACGGGAATCCCGGCCAGGCGGAACCCGTCGGCCATGTCGCTTGCAGCCACCACCAGCGGCTTCATCTCCGTCCTCGCCCCTCCCTTGGGATCACGAAGCTCCCGCTGTGGCCCCGGCCGCGGCCCGCTCGGGCATCACGCCCGGGACCCAGATGAGCTGATCCTCGATGGCCTGTCGCGAGGCCCCGCGCTCGATCCCCGAGGCGATCACCCGCAAGTTGGTCACCTCGACGTTCACGCGCCAGATGTAGGCGGCCACGGGCTGGATGTCGAAGAACCGCCCGGGATCGATGCGGCAGTTCTGATTATATAGCCACGCCTCCAGGCGCTCTTGCAGCTCCCCGGCGGTGATCGTCTCGTCGAACTCGCCCAGCGCCCGGGCGTAGGGGGTCTCCTGCAGCCTCCTGAGGAAGGCCGCCTTGTCCAAGCTGCTCAGCAGCTCCCGCATCAGGGGCTCCTTGATCCGCTCGCCCCCCGGCAGGATGTATTGAAACTTCTCCTCCGCCTCCACCCCGGCCTCCACCACGCGCAGGGCGTACACCAAGTTGAGGACGTCCACCTCGACGCCGAGCATCTTGCGGACGATCTCGGCGCTCTCGCTCGTCATCTCCCGCAAAGTGCGGCGGGCGCTCCCGAAGTAGAAGGCGTCGAGCGCACTCTCGAGGCGGGCGAGGCGGCGGGTCGCCTCGTAGTCGGGCAGCGCCTCCGCCAGCGGCTTGTAAAAGCGATTCCCCACCGCGAGCAAATAATCCACCACGGCGGCAATTCCCTCGCGCTTGAGCAGTTCTTGATAGAAGGCCGTCGGGTAGAGGAGGGTGGGGAAGAGGCTGCGGGCCGTCTCCTCCGGGTCGACGCCCGCGTGGAAGCCCCGTAAAACGGTCTTCAAGTTGAAGACCTCGAAGCGCTCCAACAGGATGCGGATGAGGGTGTCGGCCTCGCCGACGGCCATGTCCGCCAGGTGCCGAAAGACCCGCTGGGTGTGCTGGGTGAGCGCGTCCTCCACGAGCGGGTAGCCCGCGAACTCCACGGAGCTTCGCTCGATCTCGGGGCCGTAGTCCGTCTCGGCCAGCGCGGCGATAAACTCCTCCAGATCTTTCAGCCCCAAGAGCTGGGCGAACTGCTCCGGCTTGAGGAGCTTCGCCTTCAGGTGCCGCAGCCGCGCGTTTAGGTATTCGTAGCTCATCGTTCGGGACCCAGGATCAGGCTCAGGGTTAAGCCACCGCGGCCTGGGTCTTGGGGGCCGCCTCGCCGAAGAGCTCGCGGCTCAGCGCCGCGCGGTGGATCTCCCGCAGCTTCTGGATCCGGGTCTCGAGGCGGTTGTCCACCAGGAGGTCGCCGCGCTCGTTCGTGGCCAGGAAGCCCCCCAGCGTCTTGATCGAGCCGCCGATCTTGTGGTCCTTTCCCTTGATCAGGCTTTTCACCACTTTCTCGTCCCGGGGGTCGACGTGGAGCACGAGCGGCCCGCCGATCTCCTCCTCGGCCTCCTTCAAACAGCGCGTAAGGAACGCCTTGTAGCGCTTGGCGTCCTCGCGGAGCTTCTCGGCTTCCTCTTGGAGCCGGCGGAAGAGCTGCTCGCCCGCCTCGCTCTTGGCCTTGAGGACCACCTCGCGGGCCCGGGCCCGCGCCCGGCTCAAGATCAAGCGCTTTTCGCCTTCGATCTCCGAGTCAGCGCGCTTGAGGGCCTCCTCCCGCCGGCGGGAGAGCTCCTCCTCGGCGGCCTGGAGGCGCCTTTGGGCCTCCTCCTCGGCCTCCCGGAGGACCGCCTGGACCCGCTCCTCGCCCTCGCGTCGGATCTTCTCCAAAAGCTCCATCGTCCTTCTTCTCTTCTCTGTCTCTTACAGCAAGAAGATGACCACGAAGCCGAAGATCACGAGCGTCTCCGGGATGGCGATGAAGATCAATCCCCACACCAGGTTGGCCCGGTCCTCGGCGATCGCGCCCAGGGCCGCCGCCCCGATGCGGGACTGGGCCAGACCCGTTCCGATGGCGCCGCCCAGGAACGCCAACCCGGCGCCCACGGCCCGGATCCCCTGGGCCAACGGATCCGCGGCCCCGGCGGCCTCGTCCTCCGCCGCCGAAGCGGCCAGGCCCCACAGGAGGAGCCCCAGCACCGCGACATTGAAGATCAGCACCGCCTTGGCCAGCTTGTTGAGCTTGAAGTTCATCGTCTCGTCTCACGCTCCTTTGCGTTTGCGATGGTCTTTTGCGATTCGTTTCGCTTGGTTTGAATGCTTATTCCTCCCGAAGCGGTACGCCCGCGCGCTCGCGGAACGGCTCGTACGCCCGCCCGCCCGCCTCGTAGAACTTCTGGAAGAACTCCACCAGGTGCAACCGCGCGGACTGAATGGTGGACTCGAAGGCGTCGAGCACCAAGTGGGCCGCGTGGAGGGCAATCCCCACCAGCACGCCCAACACGATGTTCCCCACGGCCCCGGCGGCCTCGTTGGCCAGCTCCGCCAGCACCACCGCCGCAAGTCCGAAGCCCATGATCCGGGCGTACGAGATCACGTGGCCCACGTACGTGAACACTTCCAGTAGCCCGATAAAGCCCTCCCCGTAGAGGAGCATCACCAGGGCCGCGGCCAGGAGGGCAAACCCCGGCGTGCGCAGCGCCTCGGGGAGGACGCCCGAGAGCGTCCCCACCACGACCCCGATGGCGAGCAGCACGAAGATCCCGCCCAGCTTGGCGGCGAAGTGCTTCGTGCTGCGCTCGCGCAGCGCGTTGATCGCCCCGAGCGCGAACCCGAGGACGACTTGGACCGCCCCCAGGGCGACCGCGAACAGCAGGAACGAGGTCGCGGCCTTAAGCCGTGGGAAGTGGGGCCAGGGCATCACGAACCCGAAGAACTCGCCGAAGACCAAGCCGAAGAGCACGGCCATCGCCGAGGCGTGGGTGGCGATGGTAAGCCCGTGCCGGAGCACCTCGCTCTTGTGCCCCCACTTGCGCTTGGCCCACAGGACGATCGTCAAGAGCGCCAAGCCGTACCCGAAGTCCCCCACGATCAGCCCGAAGAAGGTGGGGAAAAACAGGCTCACGAACGGCGTGGGGTCCACAGACCCGTACTTGGGCAGGCCCATCAGCTCGAGGAAGAGCTGGTAGGGCCGCACCCACGGCGGGTTCTGGAACGCGACGGGGACCTCCTCGTGGGAGGTGGGCTGCGGGTCCTCGTTGATCACGATCCCCGGGAACTCCCGGGAGAGAGCCTCGCGGAAGCGGGGCAGCTCGTCGGCGGGGACCCACCCCGTCACCAGCAGCGAGAAGTCCGTGTACCCAAATCTCAAAGCCGCATCGAGCTGGGCGAGGCGGTTCTCCAACGCGGCGGTGAGGGGGAGGAGCTTCCCGATGTGCTCGGCGGCCAGCGCCCGAAGCTCGGCCTCGAGGGCCTCCAGGCGCCGGGGCAGGGTCGTCTCCTCGGACTTGAGCTGGGCGATCGCCTCTTGGAAGCTGCCCTCGACGTGCGGCGGGAACGCCAGGGGCCGCAGCCCCTTGGCTTCCAGATACTCGCGGACGGCCTCGGCGTAGTCGGGCTCGACGCTCACGATCACCAGAACCCGGCCCTCGCTCAGCTCCCTCTGTGCGAGGTGATAGCGCCCCGCAAGGGTCCGTTGGAGGGTCTCCTCGATCTGGGTCAGGAGCCCGCGGTCGCGGGTCTCCCCCACGAGCGCGAGGACCTCTCGGCCCTCGGTGGGGAGATCCCGCAGCAGCTCCTCGGCGGCGTGGACGATCTCGCGGAAGCGCTCGACGGCCGCCAGGCGATCCCGCAGGCTCCGGCGCTCGGAGACGAGCGCCCGCAGCCGCCCCTCCAACCCCTCGATCTCCCCGCGAAACGCCTCGGAGAGCTCCTCGACCTCGGGGGCCGGGGTCGGGGTCGAGGTCCCGGGTGCAGGGGCGTGCGCCGTTGCGGCAGCCTGGACGAGCTTGGGGTCCACCTCTTGGAAGAGGTCGAGGACCCCGCGGGCCTTGATGAGGAGGTTTTCCACCTCGCGCCGCTGCTCGGCCAGCTCCCCCTCGATGCGGGGCTCGGCCTCGCCCGCCGGGGGGGCCTCCTCGATGTGGAGCACCCCCAGCCGCTGCAGCGCCCGGATCAGCGCCTCCTGCTGCGCCCGGGTGTACAGCACGTACACCCGCTTCATCTTGCGGATCATCGCGGTGTTATGCGCCTATCGTCTCGTCGGTCCTCGTGTCCCCGTGGTCTTTGCTGGCCTTTACGCTTACGCTTTTACGCTTTGGAGGCGAAGAGCTCTCCTCGAAAGCGCTCGACGAGCTCCTCGAGGTGGGCCTCCGCCTTGCGGCGGATGGCCTCGGCCTCCTTCTCGGCCTGGTCGAGGAGCTTTTGGGCTTCCGCCTCGGCCTCCTTCAGCGCCTGAGCCCTCTTTTTCTCAATCTCCTCCCGCGTCTGCTCCTCCACCTCGGCGCGCTTTCGGGCGATCTCCTGCTCGACCTCGGCGAGGCGCTGTTCGGCCTGCCGGCGCGCCTCGGCCAACTTTTGTTCGATCTCGCGCTCCACCTCGCGGACCGCGACCAGCTCCCGAAAGCGCTCCTCGGGGCTGAGCTGCCGGGTGTCCTCCGTCGCGTGCGCGTGTGCCATCGGGTCTATGGCCTCCCGGGCCTCAATAATTAAACCCCTTCGGAGAAGAGGCCCTCATGCAGTTAGGGATTGGGTGTTGCCCCACTATAGCAAATGGCGCGTCCTTCGGCAAACGGCCCGCGGTCGGGGTCCCCCCCGCTGCGCTTGGGGTATCATAGGGAGCACACCCATGGGTTATCGAGGCCGGAGCGCGCAGGCGGGGTCCGTGGTCGAGGCGCTGGCGGAGCGGCTTCCGCCCCGGGGGGTCGTGCTCTTCCTGGGCGGGACGGACGTGGGCAAGAGCACCCTGATCCGGGCGCTCCACGGACGCCTGGGCGGCGAGGTGGTGGACGGGGACGTGGGCCAATCGTGGATCGGGCCCCCCGGGGTCGTCTCGCTGGGGACGCCCGATCAGCCGAGGGCGGGATACTTCGTGGGCGACGTCTCCCCCCGCGGGAACCTCCTGCCGGTGACGGTGGGGATCGCGCGCATGGTCCGACGGGCGAGGCGGCCCTGTCTGGTCGACACCGACGGCTACATCGCCGACGGGGCTGCCCGGGCCTACAAGACGGAACTCATCCACTTGGTGGAGCCCGACGTGCTCGTGCTGCTGCAGCGGGGCCGTGAGCTCGACTACTACAAGCTCTTCGCGCGCCAGGGGATCGAGGTCCTGGACGTAGCCGTCACCCACCGCGGTCTCAAGACCCGGGAGGAGCGGATCGCGGCGCGCGAGGCGGCCTTCCACCGGTACTTCCAAAGCCCGGGGGTGCAGCGGCGCCGGTGGTCTTTCGAGGGGCTGTCGATCGAGCGGGGGCTGTTGGGGTGGGGGGACCCCCTGGACCCCGGGGAGCTAGGCGCACAGGAGGCGGGCGCGAGCGCGCCCCTGCAGACGGAGACAGAGGGAACACGGGGGGCGGTGAAGGCCGCGTGGCGGCTGGGGGACGAGCGGGCCGTCCTGGTCGTCGAGGGTTACGTGCCTCCGGAAGTGCTCCGAAGGTGGCAGGATGCGTTGGGGGTGGCGCGCTTACAGCTCTATGGGTGGCAGGAGCT
>JALUUA010000258.1 GCA_027021605.1 Candidatus Bipolaricaulota bacterium
TTAGCGACCCCCAGGAGGCGATTCGGCTCTACCGGCAGCGGGCGTGGATCGACGAGATGTTTCGAGATTGGAAACAGCACTTCCGCCTGGAGGAGAGCCGGGTCTCGACAGTGGAGCGGCTGGAGCGGCTGTTGGCAGTCCTGGTGATCGCGTATTGGGTGTTGGCCTGGGTAGGGCTCTTTGCGGTGGGACCTCCGTTTGTGAGGCAAGTGATCTCGTGGGGGAGGGCGAGTTTCGTGTTTTTGGCGCGGGAGTACCTGAGGAGCCACGATCCTCCCCCGAGGACTCTCGTTCGGAAGGGGGTGAGCTAAAACTGGGTACGTCTCAGCCCGTCCCAGTTTGGCCGGGCCCCGCGCGTCGAGTAGACTGAGGGAAACCTCGAGAGGGAGGAGGCCCACGATGGATCTCGGACTGCAAGGTCGGGTGGCGGTGGTCGCCGCGGCCAGCCGCGGCCTGGGACGGGCTACCGCAGAGCGCCTCGCTCAAGAGGGCATGAACGTTGCGATCTGCGCCCGCAACACAGAACTCCTGCAGAGGGCTGCCGAGGAGATCCAAAACGCCACGGGCGCGGAGGTCCTCGCCGTCCCCGCGGACGTCTCGAACCCGGAGGACGTCCGCAGGCTGATCGCCGAGACCCGGGAGCGCTTTGGCCGGCTCGACGTGTTGGTGACCAACGCGGGCGGCCCGCCGCCCGGCAACTTCTTCGATGTCTCCGACGGCCAGTGGGAAGCGGCGTTTCGCCTGACGCTCATGAGCGTGGTGTGGCTCTGTCGCGAGGCCGTTCCCCTCATGAAGGAACAGCGGTGGGGTCGGATCGTGAACATCACCTCCGTCAGCGTCAAGCAGCCGCTGGACAACCTGCTGCTCTCCAACTCGCTGCGGCTGGCCGTCATCGGCCTGGCGAAGAGCCTGGCCCGGGAGCTGGCCCCCTATAACATCACCGTCAACAGCGTCTGTCCGGGTCCCATCGCCACGGAGCGCATGGAGCAGCTCCTCCAAGCGCAGGCCCAGATGCGGGGCATCACCCCCGAGGAGGCCAAGGCCGCCTGGACCCGGGAGATCCCGCTCGGGCGCCTCGGGCAGCCCCAAGAGCTGGCGGACGCGATCGCCTTCTTGGCCTCGGAAAACGCCGCCTTCATCACGGGATCCGCCCTCCAGGTGGACGGCGGGATGGTGAAGTTCGTGCTCTAACTCTAAGCCGTTTGGGCATGGCCCCTCGCGTCCTCCGCATTCACGAGCTGGAGTGGGACGAGCGCAATGTGCACCACATCGCACGACACGAAGTGACCCCCCAAGAAGCCGAGGAGGTGTGCTTTAGCCCGCGATCGCTTGCGTTTCGCAGAGGGGATCGGTACGTCGTCCTGGGGCGAACGGCTGCCGGGCGGTATCTCCTAGTGGTCCTCGTGAAAAGGGGCCGGGGACGCGGTAGAGTGCTGACGGCGCGCGAGATGAATCGGGCCGAGCGACGCCGCTATCGAAGGGAGGTCGGGGGATGAGCCCCAAAGGGAAGCGACAGCCGGTGGACTTCGATCGGATGACCGACGAAGAGTTCGCCCGTTTCTGGGAGGAGCACTCCTTCGCGGACTTCTGGGACGAGTTCGAGCGCGTGGAGGAGCCCGTCTTCGTCCGCCAGCCCAAGCGGGCGGTAACGCTACGATTGGAGGGGGAGCTGGTGGACCTCCTGAAGGCCCTGGCCCGGGAGAAGGGACTCACGCACACCGCGCTGGTGCGCATGTGGGTCCTGGAGCGCCTTCGCAAGGAGATGGCGGAGAGACAAAAGCAGACGTCCTGACGACACAAAACGAGGCATGAGCGGCGACGCCATCGTCACCATCGACGGCGCCGAGGGCGGGGGGTCTGTGCTGCGCGTGGCCGTCGGGCTCGCGGTCGCGCTGCAGCGACCCGTTCGGGTGGTGAACATCCGCGGAGCCCGCAAGGACCCCGGCCTCAAGGCCCAACACCTGGCGGGGCTCCTCGCGACGGCCGAGCTCTGCGACGCCCACGTCGAGGGCGCCCGCCTCGGCTCGCGGGAGGTTCTCTTCCTCCCCCAACGGATTCGGAAGCACAAGCTCCGGGTCGAGGTCCCCACGGCAGGAGCCGTGGGCCTGGTGCTCCAGCCCCTTCAGATCGCGTGCTTGGCCGCCGAGCACGACGTGGACGTCTTCATCGAGGGGGGCGGGACGTTCGGGAAGTGGGCCCCGCCCCTGCCCTATCTGCAACACGTCAACTTCGCGCTGCTGGCCCGGTTTGGGTACCCCGCGGAGGCGTTCGCCGAGCGCGAGGGCTTCTACCCCAAGGGGGGCGCGCGCGTGCGGGCCCGCTTCTTCCGCCCGCAGCTGCGAGGCCCCCTGACGCTGGAGGAGCGCGGGCCGCTCGAGGGGGTACAGGGCCTCTCGGTGGCCGCCCTCGGGCTCCGGGAGGCCCGGGTCGCCGAGCGCCAGGCCCAGGCCGCCTACGATCGCCTTCGAGAAGCCTTCCCCGACGTGGGGGTTCACATCGAGACCCGCTACGTGGACACGGCGTCGCTGGGTTCGGCGGTGGTGCTCTGGGCCCGCTACGGGCGGACGATCCTGGGGGCCGACGAGCTGGGCGAGCGCGGCGTGCGCGCGGAGACCGTGGGCCGAAGGGCCGCCGAGCGGCTCCGGGCCGAGATCGAGTCCGAGGCCACCCTCGACGTCCACATGGCGGATCAAGTGATCCCCTTCCTCGCGCTCTATGGGGGCTCGTTCCGCTGCCGGGAGATCACCGACCACGTCGCGATCAACCTGGAAGTGGTCGAGCGCCTGACGGG
The DNA here is from genome assembly GCA_027021605.1 of Candidatus Bipolaricaulota bacterium. Taxonomy (GTDB): domain Bacteria; phylum Bipolaricaulota; class Bipolaricaulia; order RBG-16-55-9; family RBG-16-55-9; genus JALUUA01. The sequence goes on from JALUUA010000258.1 coordinate 2,792, forward strand.
ACGGCGCCCCGAGATCCAGGGCACCCGGATCGCGTTCGATCCCCCGCGGTAATTCCCTACTCAGACATACCGCTGCAGCACCCGATCCACGCTCGGGCCGTAGCCCTCGCCGAAGAGGTTGAGGTGGACCAGCAGGGGGTAGAGCTGGTAGAGGGGCTTGCGCTCCTCGTAGCCCGGGTCCAGGGGCCAGACCTCGTTGTATCCCTCATAGAACTCCGGCGGGAAACCCCCGAACAGCTCCGTGAACGCCAGCTCGATCTCGCGATCCCCGTAGTACACCGCGGGATCGATGAGCACGGCCTCGCCCCCGGACAGCAGGAAATTCCCGCCCCAGAGGTCCCCGTGGAGCAGCGAGGGTTTTACAATGGCATCGTCGATGACGTCGTCGAGGCGCTCCAACAGGCGCTCGAGCCGCTCGCGCCGCTTTGCGGGAAGCCGCCCCCCTTGGAGGGCCCGCTCCATCTGCGCCCCCAGGCGGTGCTCGCGGTAGAACTCCACCCACGAGCGCGTGGGGGTGTTGCGCTGGGGGAGGGAGCCGATGTAGTTGTCGTGGTCCAGACCGTAAAACCCCCAGGAACAGCGGTGCATCCGGGCTAACCTCCGTCCGAACTCCCGCAGCACCTCGGGAGAACGGGACGAGTCGGGCTCGATCCACTCCAGGAGCAGAAAGGCGGGATGCTCCTCCGTGGCCTCCCCCACGCCGTAGACCTCGGGGACGCGCACGGTTTGCGTGCCTTTTAAGAGCGAAAGCCCTCGGGCTTCCACCTCGAAGAGCCGCGGAAGCGGGTTCGGGTTGTATTTGAGGAAGAGCCTGCGCCCGTCGCTCAGCGTAAGACAGGCCGCCTCGTTGATGTCCCCGCCCGATACGGGCCGCACGCCCGCGATGGACAGATCGGGGCCCCACAGCTCCTGAACTCGTCGAGAAAGGGCGTTCTGCAGTCCCCTGGGAAGCCCTGCGCTTGTGCCCGCGTTCATTCTCGTTCTCGCTCAGGGTCAGGACGGGGAAGCGGGGGGCGGCACCACGCCGAGGCGGCCTTTTACGTGCTGAAGCAGCCCGCGACAGCCCGCCTCCACCTGGCGGTAGGTCCACTCGAAGTCGCCCGTGTAGTACGGGTCGTGAACGTCCTTCTCGGGCGCTTTGGCGAAGTCCATCAGCAGGTGGGCCTTCCCCCGCGCTTCGGGGGACAGAGTCAAGATCTCATCGAGGTTGGAGCGGTCCATGGCCACGATGAGGTCGTACCGCGCGAGGTCTTGGGCGGTGAGCTGCCGGGCCCGCTTCCCGTCCAAGGAGAAGCCGTACTGCCGGGCCAGCCGCCGCACGCCGGGGTGGGGCGGCTCCCCGACGTGGTAGTCGGACGTCCCCGCGGAGTCAACTTCCACGCGGCCTTCCAGGCCCTCGCGGCGCAGCATCTCGCGGAAGAGCCCCTCGGCCAGCGGCGAACGGCAGATGTTCCCCAGACAAACAAAAAGGACCTTCAACTCAGGTCAACCCCTCCTCCCGCTCAGCCCAAGTCCCGGCGCAGGGGAACCGGCGTCCTTGCCGGGACGCCGTGGGAGGCTTTAGGATAGCCGAGATGCCATGATCCTTCAACCGAGCGAGTGCCCTTGTGCTTCCCCTTGCGCTGCCGGGAGGAGCGGGAGCGAAGGGGCCATCCGGAGGCTGTGGATCGTCGGAGCCCTCCTGCTCGGGGTCGGGCTGGGGTTCCCCGCGCGGGCGCAGCCGTTGGGGATGGCCCTCGGGGCCTTCGGGGGGATGGGCTACGACTACGAGGAGGGAAGGCCCCGGTGGGTCGGGGGAGGCTTTGTGGAGGCGGGACCGCACGACGGGGTCCAGGTGCGCATCGGCGCGGCCCTGATCCGCCCCTCGGACGGGGTGATCCTGCGCTTGGAGACCCTGATGCTGGCGAACGTTCACCTGGGCGCTTGGGTCTTCCTGGGGGGCGGCCTGGGGGTGGACCGCGCCATGGGGGCCGACGGCGCCGAGATGCGCTTCCCCCTGTTCGCCGCGGCGGGGCTCAAGACCCGCCCCCTGCCGGGCATGCCCTGGCGCTTCTTCGTCGAGGGCCGGGTCTCGCTCCCGCTGCCCCTTCTGGGGCCCCCCTCGGAGCCGGGGGAGCGCCCCCTCGGGATCCAGTTCTCCGCCGGGGCGCTGCTGAGCTTCTGAGCGTCTCCGGACGCCCGCTCCCGCCGCTTTGGGGGTTCGCCCGCAGCCGGGTACGGGGCGATAAGGGGCGGAGCTGACCTGCGTCATTGTCCCCTCCCCCCGTGGGCCGTTATGCTGTAAGCTTATCGGCGGGCCTCGCCGAGGGATCCGGCGGCCCCCTAAAGCCAAGGCACCCTGCACCATCAAACCGGAAGGAGGGACCCATGAAGCAGCGCGCGGCTCTGCGGACAGCGCCCTCGCTGCGAGACACCTTGAGCTATCGCGGCGGGGTCGGGCAGTGGGCTTGGCTCCTCCACCGCCTCTCGGGGCTGGGGGTCTTGCTCTTCCTGGTGCTCCACGTGCTCGACATCTTCCTCGCCTCCTTCGGACCGGAGGTCTTCAACAAGCTCCTCTTCCTCTACCACAGCTGGATCTTCCGGCCCTTCATCGTGCTGCTGGTCTTCGGGGTGCTCTACCACGCCTTAAACGGCCTGCGGCTTGTGATCGTGGACTTCTGGCCCGCGGCCAACGTCTACCAGAAGCCGATGTGGGTCGGCGCGACGATCGTGAGCCTGGTCGTCACGCTCATCACCATTGCGGCCTTCTTCTGGGAGGGATGAGCCGGCATGTACCCCACAACCCCACGCGAGAGCGGAACGTTCGGAGCCCGACCCCGACCCGCGGGGGGCTTTGAGCTCTGGTCGTGGTACTTCATGCGCATCTCGGGTGCGGTGCTGCTGTTGCTCGCGGTCTTCCACCTGCTGTGGATGCACCTCGTGATCGGACTCGATAACATCACCTTCGAGACGATCGTCCGGCGCTGGACGGGGCCGCTGGGGGCCTTCTGGCGGGTCTACGACTTGGCGCTGCTGGTGTTCGCCCTCACCCACGGGATGAACGGCGCCCGCTGGGTGATCAACGACTACGTCCACCGCCGGGGGTGGAACCTCGGCCTAAAGAGCGCCCTGGGCGTGCTCTACGCGCTCTTGATGCTCATGGGCGCCTACGTGATCTTCACCTTCCAGGCCCCGCCGACGATCGTGGCCCCGTAAAGCCCTTAAAGCCTTAAAGGACGTAGGGGAAGCGAAGCAGGGAGGGAGAGGCGATGCAGGCGCAGAAGCACGAGTACGACGGGATCGTGGTCGGGGCGGGCGGCGCGGGGCTAATGGCCGCGCTCCACGCCTCGCGCGGCGGGCGGGTGGCCGTCCTGAGCAAGCTCTACCCCACCCGCTCCCACACGGGCGCCGCGCAGGGCGGGATCTCCGCCGCCCTGGGGAACATGGAACCCGACAAGCCCGAGTGGCACGCCTTCGACACCGTCAAGGGCTCCGACTACCTCGCCGACCAGGACGCCGTGGAGCTGATGTGCTCCATGGCCCCGGAGGTCATCATCGAGCTGGAGCACCTGGGGCTCCCCTTCGATCGCACGCCGGAGGGGAAGATCGCCCAGCGGCGCTTCGGGGGCCACACGAACAACGAGACGGGCAAGCCCGTGATGCGCGCGTGCCACGCCGCGGATCGCACGGGCCACATGATCCTCCAGACCTTGTATCAGCAGTGCATCAAGCACGGCGTCGAGTTCTTCGACGAATTTCAAGTTTTAGATCTGCTCATCGACGAGCGGGAGAAGCGCGTGGCGGGCGTGGTCGCCTACGAGATCGCCACCGGGGAGCTGCACGTCTTCCATGCCCAGGCGGTGCTGTTCGCCACCGGCGGCTGGGGGCGCGTCTGGGAGGTCACCAGCAACGCGACGTCGCTTACGGGCGACGGGGCCGCCGTGGTGTGGCGAAGGGGCATTCCCCTCGAGGACATGGAGTTCTTCCAGTTCCACCCCACGGGGATCTACAAGCTGGGGATTCTGCTCACGGAGGGGATGCGCGGCGAGGGGGCGGTCTTGATCAACGACAAGGGCGAGCGGTTCATGGAGCGCTACGCCCCCACCGTGAAAGACCTGGCCTCCCGGGACGTCGTCTCGCGGGCCATCTATCTCGAAATTCGGGAGGGCCGCGGGATCGGCGGGAAGAACTACGTCTACCTCGATCTGCGGCCGGAGACGATCAACCAATACTTCGAGAAGGAGGGGGCCAAGTGGCCCGACGGGAGCCCCCGCCGCGTCACCAAGGAGTACCTGCTCGAGAAGCTGGGGGACACGATCGGGTTCTGCCGGACGTACCTGGGCATCGACCCGCTGGAGGAGCCGGTCCCCGTACAGCCGACGGCCCACTACGCCATGGGC
>JALUUA010000259.1 GCA_027021605.1 Candidatus Bipolaricaulota bacterium
CTCCACCGCCTGCCCGATTACGAGCTGGTGATCCTTCCCATGTTCGCCGCGATGAGCCCCCGGCAGGCCCAAACGATCCGCGACTACGTCGCCCAGGGTGGGAGGCTGATCGCCACCGGGCCGACGTCCCTCTACACCGAGGAGGGCGTCTTGCTCAGCGATTTTCAGCTCGCGGACGTCTTCGGGGTTAGCTTAAGCGGGGTGCAGCCCGGGGAGGTCTACGTCAACGACTACGGCGCGGGACGCTCGGTCTTCTTTTACAGTTGGGAGGCGGGCTGGGCGTTCACGCACGAGCTGGACTACTTCTGGGCCGCCGAGCCGTGGGAGGGCGGGGTGCCCGATCCCACGGGGGCCGAGCAGGCCCGCCAAGCCTTCCTCGACGACCTCCTTGTTCCGGCGGGGGTGGAGCCCCTGCTGAGCGTGACGGCTCCCAGGGGCGTGCTCCTGCTCCCGTACCGGGACGGGGCGGGAGGCGGCAGGCTGGCCTTAAGGGCGCTCAACTTCCACGGGGTGGATCGGGGCGACGCGGTCCCGACCCCCACGACCGTGGAGGTCCGCCTGCGGCTGCCCTCCGGCTCCGGCGTCCTCTCCGCAGAACGGCTGTCCTTCTTGGGGAGCCGTACAAGCCAGAGCTTCCGTCCCGCGAGGGGCGGCGTGGAGCTGCGCTTCCCCCTGCAAGAGCACGCCGTGATCGAGCTTTCGCTCGCGAGGAGGTGACGGACCTGTCGCGCAAACGCTACTTTGTCTTTGCCCTTGTCGTTGGGTTTGGGCTGGCCCTCCTGGGGGCCTCCCTGGGAGGGGGCGGCCTCGTCCCGGGATCGCAATCGCAAGGCGGGTCCGGCTCGGGTGCGGGTGCGGAGTACGCCCTCTGGGCCGGGGAGACGAAGCTGCGCGGGGCCAACATCTACCAACGCCGCGTCTACCCCGAGCTGGACGGACCCGTCTTCCTGGGCCCCGGCCCCCTGGGCCCTCCCTACACCCAAGAGGATCTCAACCGCTTGGCCGCCCTGGGCGCCAACTACGTCAACATCTCCCATCCCGGCCTCTTCACGGAGGAGCCCCCCTACCAGCTCGATCCCGCCGTCCAAGACAACTTAGACGGACTCCTGGAGAGGATCGCCCAGGCGGACATGTTCGCCGTGATCTCCTTCCGCACCGGGCCGGGCCGGAGCGAGTTCACCTTCTTCTGGGGCGAGGACACCCAAAGCGACCCCGAGGAGGGCTGGTTCGACCCCGGCTACTACAACAACCGCGTCTGGGGCGATCCCGCCGCCCAGGACGCCTGGGTCGAGATGTGGCGCACCACCGCCCGGCGTTACAGGGACAACCCCATCGTGGTCGGCTACGACCTCATGGTCGAGCCCAACTCGAACGCGGTGGGCAGCTTCCCCCTGGGGGAGCCCTTGGACATCTGGGACCCGGAGGAGTTCTACGCCCGCTATGGGGGCACCCTCTACGACTGGAACGAACTCTATCCCCGCATCGTGGCGGCCATCCGGGAGGTCGACCCGGAGACGCCCATCTTGATCGGCGGAAACGGCTACAGCGCCGTGGGATGGCTCCCCTATCTTGACGTGCTTGATGATCCCTACATCGTCTACACGTTCCACCAATACGAGCCGCACCTGTATACCCATCAGGGGTGGGACTCCCTGGACTGCTTCTACCCCGGCCGGTGTGACGTGGACTGGGATGGGCTCACAGAGCCCTTTGACCGCGATTGGCTGGAGGGGCTGCTGGCCACGGTGGACGAGTTCGTGGCTGCCCGTCAAGCCGTGGTGGCGGTCAACGAGTTCGGGGTGATGCGCTGGGCGCCGGGGGCGGCTCGGTTCATGGACGACCAGATGGAGCTGTTCAAGCAGAGGGGCTTAAACTACGCGCTGTGGCTGTGGGAGACCTCCTGGGAGCCTTATGCTAAGGAGGTGCACGCCTTCAACTTCCGGTACGGGCCGGACCCCCACAACCGCGAGGACGTGCCCACCAGCCCCCTGATGGACGTCATCGTCTGGCACTGGAGCCGAAATGCCGTGCGCCCCGGTCAGCTGTCGCATCGATGAGCCCCTCAACTCCCGATCGAAACCGGCTTGAGCCGGGCTCGATTCAGCTCTCCCGGGTCTCGATGCACTTCAGGACGTTCGCCCGAAGATCCGGCCTCCTCGGAGCGATTCGGGATCTCTTCCGGCGGGAATACACCGTCGTCAAGGCGCTCGATTGCATCTCGTTAGAGATCGAAAGGGGCGAGGTCGTCGGCTAGGCTACATCGGCCCCAACTTTGTTCGGCCACCGCTCCCTTGTCGGGAGTTGCAACGAGCCGTATGCTGGGTGTGGGTAAGGCAAACTCCCCTTACGTAAGGAGCAAAAGATGCCGACGGCTAAGGTAACGAGCAAGGGGCAAATCACGCTGCCCAAAGAGGTGCGCGAGAAGCTGGGGCTTGTCCCGGGGGACGAGCTGGAGTTTGTGGAAGTCGAAGGGCAGTTCGTCCTGCGGAGGCGGATGCGACGCTCGCCCTTTGAACGCTATCGTGGCTACCTCCGGAAGCTGAAAGGCCAAAATCCTGACGAGATCGTCAAGGAGCTGCGGGGGCACGATGCGCAGGACACTGACCATCGCTCCCCGTACGCCTCGCTCCCTCACCCCTTGGATCCGCCGTCGGTCGGCAGGCGTTCCCGCTCCCGCAGCGCGAGAAACGCCTCGACGACCCGGGGGTCGAACTGCCGACCCGCGTTGCGCTGAAGTTCCTCGACAGCCTCTTCCTCGCTGAGCGCCTTGCGATAAGGACGATCGTGGGTCATCGCGTCCCAGGCGTCGACCACGGCGAAGATGCGCGCGCTCAAGGGGATCTCCTCGCCCTTGAGGCCGCGGGGATACCCCGTCCCGTCCCAGCGCTCGTGGTGGCAGTACGGGATCTCGAGCGCACGGCGGAGGTAGTCAATCTCCTTGAGCCACCGGTACGCATACACGGGGTGGCGCTTCATGAGGGCCCACTCCGCCTCCGTCAGCCTGCCGGGTTTGCGCAGCACGCGGTCGGGGATGGCCATCTTGCCGATGTCGTGGAGCAGAGCGCCCCGCCGGACGTGGACCAGCTCCTCCTCGGGGACGCCCAGCCCGCGGGCCAGACGCACCGCCAGCTCCGTGACCCGCTGGGTGTGGCCCTCGGTCTCCCGATCGCGGAGGTCGAGCGCCCGGACCCAACCCTCGAGCGTCGCATCGTAGGCGCGCTGCAGCTCCTCGTGTTTGCGTCGGAGATCCTCGAGGAGCCGGACGTGGTCCAGCGCGAGGGCAACCCGCCGGGCCAGCGTCTCGGCGAACTCGAGCCACTCGGCGCTCGGGGGTCCGCTCAAGGGACGACGGCGAAAGATCCCCAACACCCCGAGCAGCTCGCCCCGCGCCTCCAGCGGCACGCCGACGTAGGCCCGCAGCCCCTCCGCGGCAATCCACCTACGGATGTCGGGGCGCAACCGGAAGTCTTTGAGGGCGTCCTCGTGGGCCAGGTCCGACACCCAGAGGGAGCGATGCTCGAGAGCCACCCGCCCCGCCAGTCCCTCGCCCAGCCCGAGGTGCAGGCGCTCCTTGAGCATGCGGGTGCCCGCGCGAAAACCCCGCGCGGCCGCGTATCTCAGCCGCTGCGTCGCGGGCTCCCGGAAGAAGACCTCCGCGGCGTCGGCTTTAAGCTCGATCCGGAGGCGATCGAGGATCGCCCCTAAGGCCGTGTCCGCGTCGGTGCTCCCCAGGGTGATCGCGTCGATCTCGGAGAGGGCGCGCAGGTGGCGCAGGCGGCGTTCGGCGACGCCGAGCAGGCGTTCCTGCCGACGGGCTGCCTCCCGCAGCCGCTCCTCCGCCTGGACCCGGTCGGTAACATCCCTCCAAGTGGCCACGAAGTGGGTGATCTCCCCCCGCTCGTCCCGGAGGGGGGTGATCACCTCGTCCACGTGGAACAGCCCGCCGTCCTTGCGCCGGTTGACCAGGGTCGCGCGGAAGGTCTCCCCCCGCAGGATGGTCCTCCAGAGCTGCCGGTAGAAGGCCGCCTCGTGGCGATCGGACTTAAACAGCCGCGGGGTCGCCCCCAGGAGCTCCTCGCGGGCGTACCCGGACATCCGCTCCAGCGCGGGGTTGGCGTATTGAATCACGCCCCGGCGGTCCGTGATGAAGACGGCGTCGGACGCCTGCTCGACGGCGTTGGAGAGCTGGCGCAGCTTCTCCTCCGCTTGGACCTGCCGGGTGACGTCGCGGGCGATGTGGAACGTGCCGCTCACCCGGCCGTTCCGCTTGAGGATCCGCCCCCGCACCTCCAGCACGATCTCCCGGCCGTCGCGCGCCCGTGCGCGCACCCGCAGGCTCTCGATCGTTTGATCCTGAAAGAGTCGAGCGAGGGCCTGGGCCGCCTCGTCGCGCTGCTCCGGCGCGACGAGCTCCAGGGGACTCCTCCCGAGCAGCTCGTCCGCCGCATAGCCAAAGCGCTCGCAGACCGCTCGGTTTACGTACGTGATCCGCCCGCGCTCATCCAGGGTGAAGACCAGATCGTGAACCTCCTCGAGGTAGGCGGCCAAGCGCCGCTCCCGCTCGCGCTGCGCGGGAACCTCGCGGAGGACCACCAGCGTGCAGCGGGCACCGTCCCACCGCACGGCGGCGATTCGGGCCTCACACTCGATCTCCTTCCCGTCCCCGCACCGTCCCCGCACGCTTCCCTCGGCACACCCATCGGGCAGGACCTTGGCTATGGGCTCGCCGAGGAGGGCGTGACGGGGATGGCCAAACAGGGCCTCCACCCGCGCGTTGGCCCAGACGATTCGACCACAGGGGTCAACGACGAGCAGGCCGTCGGGCAAAAGATCCAGGAGCGCTTGTGCCGCGCCTTCTAGGCACCCACCGAGCTCTGCCTTCGAGGGAGGACTCGGCCTCCCGCCTGCCGACATGCCTCGCCCCCTCATGCTATGTGCGTGCTTACATTATATTCCGCGTAAAAGAAAAGTCAAGGCCATCGCAATGCGCTCGCTTTTCTCCTGCGGATGCGCTACAGTGGAGCCCGTGGCGGCTCCTAAACGGCACGGGCGATCGGGACGACGAGCGGCGGAGGCACCCCCGGTAACGCGCGGGCAAGGGCGGGTCTTGGCGGCGCTGGCGCGGCGAGGCTTGAGCAGCGCTCGAGAGCTGGCCGAGGAGCTGGGGATCACGCCGATTGCCGTCCGTCAGCATCTCCGCGGGCTGGCCCGGCGGGATCTGGTGGTCGTGGCGCACCTGGAGGGAGGACGCCCCGGCCACCCGGAGCGGGTGTGGGTGGCCACCCCGGCCGGGTGCGCGTGGGTGGCGCCGGAGCATCCGCCCCGGCTTCTAACCGCCCTTTTGGAAACCCTACGGGCGCGCTCGGGGGACGACGAGACCGCCTCCCTTCTCGAGGAGGCCGCGCGGCGGTACGTTCGGGAGGCCCACGTGGGTCGGCTCCGCCCGCTCTCCCGGCAGCTGGAGGGGCTCAGAGAGGCGCTCCTCGGGCTGGGAATCGGCCTCCGCTGGGCAAAGTGGGGAGAGCCGCCGGAGGTGGGGGCGGAGGCAGAGGCGGAGGCGGAGGCAGGGTACACGCTTACGCTGACGAGCTTGGGGTTTTTAGGGTTCGAGGCGCACCCCCCGCCTCCGTACCTGGAGCGCTTTCACCAAGCGCTGGTAGAGGAGGCCCTGGGGCTGCATGCCCAGCCGGAGCGCGTCGAGACCGAAGGCCCGCTGCAGATGTGGAGGTTCCGCTTACACCCCCGCTCCCGTTAAGTCAAAGCCCCATCTTCTTCGCGATCAGCTCCCACATCACTTCCGTCGTGCCGCCGCCGATCTTCCAGAGGCGAATGTCTCGATAAAACCGGGCGATGTCGTACTCCTCGATGTAGCCGTAGCCCCCGTGGAGCTGCAGGCATTCATCCGCTACATAGTTGGCCACGTCGGCACAAAAGGCTTTGCACATCGAGACGGCCAGCGTCCAGTCCTGATCCTGGTCGTAGAGCTGCGCGGCGTAATACGTGAGCCGGCGGGCGGCTTCTAGGTGCGTCTGCATTCGGGCGATCTTGTAGCGCGTGAGCTGGAACTCGATGAGCTTTTTGCCAAACAGCTCGCGGTCGCGGGCGTACTCGATCGCGTCCTCCAGGGCCTGCTGGGCTGAGGAGGTCATGGCCACCGAAGCCACGAAGCGCTCGTTCTGGAGGCTGTCCATGATGTAGTAGAAGCCCTGGTTCTCCTCCCCGATTAGGTTTTCGGCAGGAACGGGCGTGTTCTGGAAGGTCAGCTCGCCCGTGTCGGAGGCATGCATCCCGAGCTTCTTCTTCATGGGCTCGATGACGAAGCCGGGGGCGTCCCGCTCGACGATGAACAGGCTGATCCCGCGCTTGCCCTGATCGGGGGCGGTCTTGGCGGCCACGAAGAAGAGATCCGCCTGGAGGGCGTTCGTGATAAACACCTTGCTGCCGTTCAGGATGTAGTGGTCCCCCTCGCGCCGGGCGGTGGTGCGCATGCTCACCAAATCGGAGCCCGTGTGGGGCTCCGTGAGCACGATCGCCCCCACCTTCTCGCCTTTAATCATTGCGGGAAGGTATTTGCGCTTGAGATCCTCGCTCCCGTACTTGGCGAGGTAGGGAGAGGACATGTCCGTGTGCACCAAAACGCCCATGGTGAGGCCGCGGGAGCGGCAGCGGCCCAGCTCCTCGCAGAACACGACGGTCATCCAGATGTCGCTCCCGGCCCCGCCGTACTCCTGGGGGTAGCGGATGCCCAAGGCCCCCAGCTCTCCCAAGCGCTTGAACACGTCCTTGGGGAAGCGGCCCTGGGCCTCCCACTCGTCGACGTGGGGGTTCAGCTCTTCCTCCACGAATTGCCGGATCGTCCGGCGGAAGATGCGGTGCTCTTCGGTAAAAAAGGGCAAGTCCATCGCTGCGTCTCAGCCTCCCGATCATCGGCTCTTGGCGTGCTTTGCGAAGAGCTTAGCCCAAAGCGTGTGCCTTTTGCAACGATTGGCAATGCACAAGGCCAAGGCAGGCGTAGGCTTAGAACAAGAAGATGAAGACCAGCAAGCTCCACAGCCCGTGGGAGAGCATCACGGGGACGAGGCTGCGCTCCATGAGGAAGATCCAGCCCCACACCAAGCCCACGAGGTAGGCCGCCAGCGCCGCG
>JALUUA010000260.1 GCA_027021605.1 Candidatus Bipolaricaulota bacterium
CCCGCCCCACGGTCACGATCAACCCGGGCGAGGAGGTAGCGGTCTCGGGGACCCTCAACACGGACGCCCTGGGGCTCGACGTGGGGGTGCACCTGCTGCGGGTGGTGGTCGACCCCGACAACCGCATCGCGGAGCGGGACGAGACGAACAACGAGATTCGCACGGGGCTGACCCTGCAGCCGCGGGTCCCCCGGCGCGCGGAGCTCCACCCCAAGAAGCTGCTGATCGACCCCAGCTCCCCCGTCGAGATCGGCCCCGATCGGCGCCTGAACGTCTTCGCCGAGGTGGTCAACACGGGCGAGGTGGAGGCCCGGGATTTCGAGATCGCCTTCTTCTACCGCGCCGCGGGGCGGGCCCGCTGGGTGCCCATCCCCTGCGCGACGAGCTGCACGGTTGATTCCCTGGCCCCCGGCTCGGGGGCCACGGCCCAGGGGACCCTCGTGCTGGCGGATCTCGCCCCCGGCAACTACGAGGTGCGGGTGGTCGCCGACCCCGACGGGCGGGTGCCCGAGCTCGACGAGACGAACAACGAGATGCGCAGCTCCTTTACGCTCCTGGCCCCGCGGCTGCCCGATTTGGCGATCGACCCGGCGAGCGTGCGGATCGAGCCCTCCCTCCAGGTGCCCCGGGGCACGACCCTCACGATCGCGTTTGCCGTCGAGAACGTCGGCGAGGAGGACGCCCCGGCGTTCGCGGTCGAGGTGGCGGTGCGCCGCCTCGACGAGGAGGCGTTCGCCCCCGTGGCCCGCTTCGAGGTCCCCGGGCTGCGGCTGGGGGAGCGGGTCGAGCTGCGGGCGCTCTTGGATACGGCCCCCCTGCGGCCGGGGTTCTACGAGCTGCGCCTCGCCGCCGACCCCGGCAACGAGGTCGAGGAGGCCGAGGAGCGCAACAACGCCTTCAGCACCGGGGCCAACCCCCAGGTGAGCGCGCCGCTCTTCGTGCGCGGTCCGAATCTCACGGTGATCGGCGTCCGCTTCGCCGACCCGAGGCTGACCCCCTTCTCGCCGTTGGTGACCCAAGGTGAGCCCGTGGAGGTCATCGCGCAGGTCATCAACAGCGGGATCGCGGCGGCCGGGGCGTTTGACGTCGTCTTCTGCTGGCGCGAGGTGGGGCAGGCCGTCTGCAACCCCTTCGGGGCGCGGACGACCTTCCCGGGGCTGGCGGCCGACCCCACGGTCGTCGTGGAGGCGCGCGCCGTGCTCGACACCTCCGCCCTGCCGCCGGGGAACTTCGAGCTGGTGGCGATCGCGGACCCCGTGGAAGCCGGGCGACCCTTCGGGCGGGTCGAGGAGGAGGTCGAGGAGGACAACGCGGCCGCGATCCCGCTGGGGGTGCTCCCGCAGCCCGACTTCCGGATCGAGCGGGTCGTGCTCGATCCGCCCTCGCCCATCGGGCCGGAGGTGGAAGAGATCACGATCTTCGCCGACGTGCGCAACGAGGGCGAGGGGCCCTTGCTGCGGCCCCTGGAGGTGGAGTTCGCGCTGCGGCGC
>JALUUA010000261.1 GCA_027021605.1 Candidatus Bipolaricaulota bacterium
CGGAACATCGAGCCCAGCTGGTCCCCGGACGGATCCCGAATCGCGTTCGCCTCGAACCGGGAGGGGAACTGGGAGCTTTACCTCGTGATCGTGGACACCCTGGAGACGAGCCGGGTCACGAGCAACGAGGCGGTCGACCGCCGGCCCGCTTGGACGCCCGGCGGGGACCAGCTCGCCTTCGTGTCGAACCGCGATGGGCAGAGGTGCTTTGACATCTACACCATCCACCCGGAGACGAAAAAGGTAACCCGCGTGACCTTCCGGCCTCAAGGGTGCGACGACAACCCCTCCTGGACCCCCACCACCGTGCCCGGCGAGATCAGCAAGCGGATCGCCTTCGACTCCGACCGGGACGACGGCAAGGGCGAGATCTACGTGCTTGATGTCCGGACGTTCGCCGTCACCCGCGTGACCTTCCGAGAGGCTACGCCCGATCTCAACCCCACGATCTCCCCCGACGGCTCCCGCATTGCGTTCCAGTCGTACGTCAACGGGAACTGGGAGATCTTCGTGATGGAGGCGGACGGGACGAACGTTAAGCAGCTCACCTTCAACCCGGCGGACGACATCGATCCCGCCTGGTCCCCGGACGGCCAACGGATCGCGTTCGCGACCAACCGCGACGGGAACTGGGAGATCTACACCATGGACGTGGACGGGGGCAACGTGAAGAACCTCACCAACAGCGGGACGCACGAGAGGTGGCCCACCTGGTCCCCCAACGGGGAGGAGATCGCGTTCCAGAGCGATCGCACGGGCCGCTGGGAGATCTGGAAGATGAGGTCCGCCGACGGCACGGAACAGAAGCAGCTCACCGGGCTCGAGTAGCGATAGCGATAATGAGCCCGCAATGAACTTTAATTGCAAGCTAAGATAGCAACCCCCGCCCCTCCAGCAGCTTGAGGGCCTCCTCGAACTCCAGATCCTCTGGGGGCAGGCGCAGGTCGGGCTCCAATTCGGGCTTGTCCCCGCGGACCACACTTAGGGGGACGTCCCGCCCCACCAGCTTCCCCCGTCGGCGGATCACGCGGAAGATCTTCCCGTACAGCTCGTCGAACCGATCCCGATCCAGCTCCTTCCTCTCCGCCAGGCGCGTGAGTTCCTCGTCGATCTCGTTAAGGGTTTTGAGAATCTCCTCCCGCTCCTCGGCGGGGAAGGCCCACGTCCCGCCCCCCGAGATCGCGATCGTGAAGAACGCAAACTCCGCCTTCCCCGGCCCCAGCTCCTCGGGCTTCACTTCTCCCTCGCCCAACAGCTCCAAGTCGAGTTCGCGCAGCGCCTGCTCGGCCAGCAGCTCCCGCTCCCCCTCGATCTCGATGACCCCCTCCTCCTCCAGGGAAGCCTCGAGGGCGACCTCCGTAGAGGCCGAGGCGCGCGCCTTGGCCAATTTGATTTTCTCCTCCACCCGCTGCAGGGTGAGGTCGACGTCCCCGAAGTCCCCCTCGAGCCCGGAGAGGGCGCTCGTAATGCGCTGCTCGGCCTGGGCGAG
>JALUUA010000262.1 GCA_027021605.1 Candidatus Bipolaricaulota bacterium
CAGGGCCGAGGTGGGCTCGTCCAGGATGACCACCCGGGGGTTCATCACCAGGGCGGCGGCCAGCACCACCCGCTGCTTCATCCCCCCGGAGAGCTCGTGGGGGTAGCGATCCGCCACGTCCTTGGCGAGCCCCACTAATTCTAAAAGTTCCTCCACCCGGGCGCGGGCCTGCGCGCGGGGGGTCCTCTCCAGGAGCAGGGGCTCGGCGATCTGGCGCCACACCTTCATGACGGGGTTGAGCACGTTCATCGCGCCCTGGAAGGCCATCGAGATCTTGCGCCAGCGGATCCGGCGGCGGAACTCCTCGTCGGAGAGCTCCATCAGCTCCTCGCCCTCGAGGCGGATGCTGCCCCGGTAGGTGTGGACGTTCTTCGGGAGGAGGCGAAGGAGCGCCAGCCCCAGGCTCGTCTTCCCCGATCCGGACTCGCCCACGAGCCCCAGCGCGCTCCCCTCGGGCAGGTCGAACGAGACCCCGTCCACCGCGTGGACCGGGCCGCGCGGCGTCTCGTAGTACAGATACAGATCGCGAACTTCGAGGATCGCCATCGTTAGGACCTCCGCAGGCGGGGGTTGGCGATGGGCTCCAGCGAGAGGGCGATCAGCATGAAGGCCACCGCCGTTATTACAATGAGCAGCCCGGGGGGGACGACCCACCACCAGTAGCCCCGATACACGGCGCCCGTGCGGAAGGCGCCCTCGAGGATCTGCCCCCAGGTGGGCAGGCTCGTGTCGCCCAACCCCAGGAAGCTGAGGGTGGCCTCCGAGAGGATCGCCGACGGGGCGAAGAAGATGAGCTGGGCCAAGAGATACGGCCCCACCTGGGGGAGGATGTGGCGGAACATGATCCGCCAGCGGGTGGCCCCTAAGCTGCGCTCGGCCTCCACGAGCTGCCCCTCCCGCAGCTGGAGCACCATGGATCGTACCACGATCGCCAGCCCCGGCCAGCTGAAGAAGACGATCACGGGGATGATCACGAAAAAGAGGTTCGACCCGAAGATGAACACCAGGAAGATGAGCAGGGGCAGCCCGGGGATGTTGTTGACCACGTCGGCAGAGCGCTGGATGAGGAGGTCCGTCTTCCCGCCGGAGTAGCCGCTCAGGATCCCGAGCGAGGCCCCCACCAGGGTGGCGAGCAGGGAGGTGAGGATCCCGATGATCAGCGAGACGGGGAACCCGAAGAGCAGCCCCTGGGCCAGGTCCCGCCCCAGGGAGTCCGTGCCCATGAGCCCAAAGGTGTCGCCGCCGCGGACGGCCTTCAGCGAGCCGAGCCGATCGCGGGCGTCCGGGGCGGCCATCTCGACGGTGAGCACGTACGTCCCCGGGAGCGGCTCGAATTGGGACCCGTCCTCCACCGGCTCCCCGAAGAGCACCTCCATGAGGCGGCCGCGCAGCTCGTTGGCCGAAAGGCGCAGCCCATACTCCCGGCGCAGAAACGACGACCTGGG
>JALUUA010000263.1 GCA_027021605.1 Candidatus Bipolaricaulota bacterium
GGGGTCCTCGGCCTCCTGGGCCTTCTGCTCCATCCGGTAGGCCGCCAGCAGCGGGTCCTTGATCTCGATCTCGGCCTGGGCCATCGCTTCCTGGACCCACTCCTCGAAGCGGCGGGACCTCTCCTGTTGAATGTAAGCGGTCTTGATCTCGTTCTTGAGCGCGTCCGAGGTGCGCTTCTCGAGCACCTGAATGAGGTGGAGCCCGAACTGGGTCCGCACGGGCTCGGAGATCTCGTCCACGTCGAGGGCGAAGGCCGCGGCCTCGAACTCGGGGACCATGCGGCCGTAGCCGAACCAGCCGAGATCCCCCCCGCGGGCCTTGGAGCCAGGGTCGTCGGAGTACTCCTCCGCCAGAGCGGCGAAGTCCTCCCCGGCGGCGAGCTTCTGTTGGATCTCCTCGATCTTCGCGTAGGCCGCCTGAACTTCCTCCTCGGAGGCGTCCTGGGAGAGCCTTATGAGGATGTGCCGCGCCCGGATCTCGGGGAGCTCGGGGAACTCCCCCTTCTCCTTCGCTTCCGCAAGCCACTTCTCAAAGAGCTCGTCCTTCTTCTCGTTGACGTAGTCGTCCTTTACGCGGTCCTTGACGTCCTCGAAGTCCGTGGTGCGCTTCTCGAGGAGTTGAATGAGGTGAAAGCCCTCCTCGGTGCGCACGGGCTCGGAGATCTCGCCCTCCTCGAGGGCGAAGGCGGCTGCTTCAAACTCCGGCCCGAAGGGGCTCCCGCCCCGCTCGATCCAGCCCAGGTCGCCGCCCACCATCCGGGTCCGCTCGTCCTGGGAGTACTCCTTGGCCAGCTCGGCGAACTCCTCCCCGGCTTCCAGGCGCGCTTGAATTTCCGCGATCTTTCGGGAGGCCGACTGGACCTCCTCCTCGGGGGCGTCCTGCGGGACCCGAATGAGGATGTGCCGGACGCGCACCTCGTCCTGGGCGTAGCGGTCCCGGTTCTCCTCGAAGTAGGCCCGCAGCTCCTCCTCGGTGGGCACCACCGCGGGGACCACCCGATCGCGGTACTGGGCCTTGTTCTCCTCGAGATAGGCGAGGAGCTCCTCGTCCGTGGGCTCGAGCTCGCCGACGATGACGTCTTGGAGCTTCTCCCGCTTGAGCTGCGCCTCGATCTCGGCCCGCAGCTTCGCCTTGAACTCCCGGAGGGTCCCTTGGCGCAGGTTGAAGATCTGGCGGAAGCGCTCCCGGATCCCCGGGTCCCGGAGCAGCTCAATCAGCTGCTCCTCCGTCAGCTGGTTGTTCCCCAAGAAGCTGTCGTACTCCTCGCGAAATCGCAGGTCCACCTGCGTGCGGGGGACGGAGATCCGGCGCTTGCGGGCCTCCTGGTCCAGGAGCTTGTTGCGGATCAGCTGCTCGGCGGCCTGGGAGCGGAGCTGCAGCTGGAAGTACGCCCCGCTGGCCCCCTGGAGCTGATCGTCGAAGTTGAGCCCGAACTGCTGATAGAGCTGGCGCTGGCTGTTCAGCACGTTCTGAAACGCCAGCTCCAAATCCGAGGCGGGGATCTCCTCCCCGTTTACGAGGATCGCGGGCTCCTCCTCCGGGGTGGGGGTCGTGTTGAAGATCTGCAGCCCCCCGGGCGTAAAGAAGATAATCCCTCCCAGGGCGAACCCAAAGATCACCGTCCAAATCGTGATGTTGATCCATCGCTGCCGCAAACGTCTCATCGTATCCGCGTCACCTCAGTTCCTTAAGGATCGTCAGAAGGATCACAGGGCCGTCTCCCAAGCCGGAAGAGCCGGAACCCGAAAAACAGAAAGAATACCGTGCCGTGGCCACAGCCACCGTCTCCGCCCCCGCCCCCGCTCTCTCTTACTCTTGCCCGGGGCCCCGCGCGCCCGCCCGGCCCGGGTGGCCCCGTAGCGTAGTGTAGCCCCACGCGGGGCACAAAAGGGCCCTAGAAGCCGCTCTCCCCCCTGGGCGGGGGCTCCTCGTCCCCCTCCGTGCCCGTCGTGTCTGCGCCCATGCCTGTACCCGCACCCGCATCCGAGCCCGAGCCCGGAGCGGAGCCGGAAGCGGACAGATCCCCGCCGAGGGGCCCTTCCTCCTCTCCCTCCCCGGGTTCCGAGGGGTACGGGGAGGAAGAGACCGCACCCACGGTGCCCGCGAGGACCTCCGGCGGCGGGCCGCTCGTTCGCTCCGGCCCCGGCGCGGGGGCTTCCGCCTGCGCCGGGGCCTGGGCCTGGGCCTCCTGAGTTTGGGGCTGTTGAGTTTGGGCTTGGGCCTGAGCTTGCGCTTGTGCTTGCGCTTGAGCGGCCTTGGCGGCCTCGATGAGGCGGTGGCGGGGGGTCACGTAGAAGCGGATGGCCGTTCGGGGCTCCCCCTCGATCTCGACGTCCACGAAGCCGGGGATGGCGACCAGGTCGATCCCGCTGGAGGCCAAGTAGCTGCGGGCGATGGCGATCGCCTTGACGGTCTGGTTGACGGCCTTGGGGCCGATGGCTTGGATCTCGGCCTCGCCGACCTGGCGGATGGTGTTGGCCAGCGCTCCGGCGGCGCGGATCGCGTTCGATTGCGCGGAAACCTTGAGCATACCCATGGGGCTTGCGACCTCCTTGCGTCTGTGCCTGCCGTGTCGGTTCGTCGGTGTTCGGTTGGGATAGAGTATAGCCGAGCCCCTCGGGGGCGACAACTTAAGCGCTAGCGCTAGCGCGCCCGCTGGCTGAACTCGACGCTGCGGATCACGTGCACCCGAATCTCCCCGGGGTAATCGAGCTCCTCCTCGATGGTGCGGGCGATCTCGTACGACAGTTTCGCCGCCAGGTCGTCGCTGACCTCCTCGGGGCGGACCATCACCCGCACCTCGCGCCCCGCCTGCACGGCGTACGCCTCGGCCACGCCGGGGAAGGAGCGGCACAGCTCCTCGAGGGCCTGGACCCTTTGAATATAAGCTTCGAAGGTCTCCTGGCGGGCGCCGGGGCGGGCGGCCGAGAGGGTGTCCGCTGCCTGGATGAGCACGGCCAGCACCGTCCGGGCCTCGACCTCCTCGTTGTGGGCGGCGATGGCGTGGACGATCTCCTCGGACTCGTGGTACCGCCAGGCCAGTTCCGCACTAATCAGCGAGTGCGAGCCCTCCACCTTGTGGTCGACGGCCTTGCCGATGTCGTGGAGCAGCCCCGCCCGCTTGGCCGGGATGGGGTCGAGCCCCAGCTCCTCGGCGAGCATCCCCGCCAAAAAGCACACCTCGAGGGAGTGCTGGAGCTGGTTCTGCCCGTAGCTGGTGCGGAACTTCAGCCGCCCCAGGAGCTTGACCAGCTCGGGGTGGACGTCCGTAAGGCCCGCCTCCTCGACGGCCCGTCGCCCCGCCTCCACGATCTCCTGCTCGATCCGCTCGCGGGCCTGTTCCACCTGCTTCTTGATCTGGGCCGGGTGGATCCGCCCGTCTTCGACGAGCTTCTGCATCGCCAGGCGGGCGATCTCCCTCCGGACGGGGTTAAAGCACGAGAGCACCACGGTGTCGGGGGTGTCGTCCACCAGCACGTCGACGCCGGTGAGGGCCTCGAAGGTGCGGATGTTCCGCCCCTCGCGCCCGATGACGCGCCCCTTGAACTCGTTGTCGGGCAGGGGCACCAGGCTCACGGTGGCCAGCTCGACCTCGTCGGCGGCGTAGCGCTGGATGGCCGTGGCCAAGATCTTGCGCGCCTCGCGCTCGGCTTCTTGCTCGTAGCGCTCCTTGATCTCGCGGACCTTGCGGGCGAAGAAGCGCTCGGCTTCCTCGCTTACCCGCTGCATGAGGACCTCGCGGGCCTCCTCCTGGGAGAGGCCGGCCAGCTCCTCGAGCTTCTTGCGCTCGCCCTCGATGAGGGCCTCCCCTTCGGCCAAGAGCGCGGCCAGGCGCTCGCGGTCCCGGGCGAGGGCCCGCTCCATCCGCTGGAGCTGCTCGGCCTTCTGCTCCAGCCGCTCCTCCCGGCGGAGGATGCGGGTCTCGACCCCCTCGAGCTTCTCCTCCCGCCGCTTGAGGCGGCGTTCCGCCTCCTGCCAGCGCCGCTCCAGGTCCTCATAGGCGCGGCGCGCTTCTTGTTCCTTGCGCTGAGCCTCTTGGAGGGCTTGGGTCAGCCGTTGTTCCGTTCGCTTCCACTCCTGCTCCCGCTCCTGCTGCTTCCGCTCGAGGGCCCGCTGCTCCTCCTCCAAGCGCCGGGAGCGCTGCCGGGCCTCCTCCAGCTCTCCCCGGAAGCGTCGTTTCGCGATCGCAAAGCCGCCCAGACCGGCCAGGAGGGCCAAGAGCGCGCCCCCCAGCCCCAATCCCAGCCCGACCCAGGCGGGTCCCATTCCTGGATCCCACATCGGACACGCACCTCTTTTCGCATTCGTACCGGCATCTCACACCCCACGCGTGTACGGGCTCATCTCGCTCGCGCTTCGATGAGATCTTCGCGCATTATATCCCTAAGCCCTTTCGGGGATCAACGGGCGGGATCAAACGGGCGGGAATCAACGGCGCCGCAGCGCCAGCGCCGCGGGGAGGAACGTGAGGCTGAGCAGCGTCATGTACCCGATCCCCATCACCGCCGACTGGCCCAGCACCCGGAGCACGGGGGTTTCGGCCAGCATCAAGCTGCCGAACCCGATCATCGTCGCCAGGGTGTTGGCCAGGATGGGGAGCGCCGTCGAGGCGAGCGCCCCCTCCACGGAGCGCAGCCCCACGTCCCGATAGCGGTGCAGCAGGTACACGCAGTTGTCGACGCCCAGCCCCACCAGAAGGGGGGAGATGAGCACGTTGGCCACGTTAAAGTCGATGCGCAAAAGCCCCATCGTCCCCAGAAGCCAGAGGTACCCCAGCCCCAGGGTGAGCAGCGAGAGCCACGTCGCGCGGCGCAGCCCCCGCACCCGACCGAAGTCGAGCTGGAGCACCAAAAAGATGAGCAGGACGGCCAGGCCCGTCGAGCGCCAGAAGTCCCGCTTCATGTAGTCCTCCAGGGTGGCCCGGATCATCGGCTGGCCGAGGAACTCCGGCCAGACCTCCCGAGCCTGGCGGACGAACGCGTCGTACTTGACGCTGTCCCAGAGCCACTCCGGCCGGACGCGGGCGACCACGATCATCTCCCCCTCGTCCGTGGTGAACCTCTCGCGGAGGATCTCCTCCGAGCGCTGCAGGACCTCGTCGACCCGCTCGGGCGGGGGGATCGCGGCCACGATCCGCCCCACCCGGTCGAGGAGCGCCTCGAGGTCCACGACGAGGGCCTGCAGGCGGCCGGTGAGGGCTTCGAGGTCCGCGGTCTCCAGCCGGATGCGCAGGGAGCGGGTGGAGGCGACCAGCTCGGTGAACGTCGCCGCCAGCTCCTCGTCCCCCCAGGCGGTGAGCGCGTCGTTCGCCGCCTCGCGCAGCTGCTCCTCCAAGCGTTCCAACTCTTGGCGCAGGGCCTCCTCGGTTTGGAGCTGCGCCTGGAGGAAGCGCAGCCGCGCCAGCGCCCCCTCCAGGGGCGCCCGGGGGTCGAGCGCGCGCAGCTCCAGGAGGCGCGCTTTGATCTCGTCGACCTGCTCGGGGTCGGGCACCAGGCTGTAGAAGCTCGTGACCTGGTCGATGGCCTCCACGGCCAGGAGCCTCTGGGCCACGGAGCGGACCGTCTCCTCGTCGTCGGGGACGAAGAAGAAGAAGAGGTTTTCCACGTCGGGGCCCTGGGGCAGGTCGAAGTTTTCGAGAATATAGGCGCGCACCTGCTGGCTGGGGAGGCGGGTGGGCATGAGCGACTCCGTGACGAACGCGAAGCGGACCTCGCTGGCGGGCACGGCCAGGGCGCCGCTCCCTAGGAGCACCAGAAGGAGAATGGCCCAGCGCGCCCGCTGGACCCCCCGGGCGAGGGGGCGCAGGTTCCAGGGGCGGGGGGGCTGCCGGCGCATCCGGCGGCCCAGCAGGCGATACGCCGTAAGGAGGAGGGCGGGGAGCAGCAGGAGGGTGAGCAGCGCCGAGAGCAGGACCCCCAAGCCCAGGATGAAGCCCATCTCCGCCAGCCCCGGGGTCTCGGAGACGATCCCCAGCCCGAAGAGCACCAGCGAGGTGATCAGGCCCGCCACGAGCATCGCCTGGCCCTTCTGGAGCAGGGTCTCCCGCAGGGCGGGGGCGAGCCTGCGCGTCCCCTGCCGGGCCTCCAGATAGTGGCTGATGAACTGGATCCCGTAGTCGATCCCCAGCCCCAGCACGATCGCGGGGAGGAAGGCCGTAAGCAGGTTGAGGCCCCCAAAGAGGAGGTTCGCCCCCGCCAGGGTGAACACGAGCGCGACCCCGACGGGAAAGGTGGCCATCAGCGGGTAGAAGAAGCGCTTAAGGACGATCACGAAGAGCACCAATACCCCGACGGCCGTAAGCAACGCGGTGCGGTTCATGTCCCGCCGCAGCGCGTCGTCCGACTCCACGGTGAAGACGTAGTTCCCCTTCAGCCCCCACTCGATCCCCTGGGCTTCTAAGTTTAGGGACCGAAGGGCCCGCCGGATCTCCTGGGTGATGCGGCGGTTGTAGTCGAGGCTGACCCGGGGGGGCAGGCGCGGCTGGACCTCGACGAGCAGCGCCCGCTTGTCCCGCGAGAGCAGGAACTCCTCGGCGTCCGTGGACGGGGGGAGGGGCTGGAGCGCGCTCTGCCAGGAGGCGATCAGCTCGGAGAGCTCCTGGACCCTCCTCTCGGCCTGCGCCAGCTCGTCGGGGAGGGCTTGGAGCTGGCGCGCGACCCCGGCGTTGAGATCCCGCAGGGTCTGGAGGTGCTTGTCGATCTCCTGGACGGCCTCGACGAACTCCTCGGGGCGGAAGACGGGGGCCAGCCCGCTCAACAGCTGGGCGAGCGCCGTCCGGATGCGGGCGTACACCTCGGGGAGGGGCTCCTCCGGCAGCCCCGCGGCGGGGGACCCCTCCGCGTCCTCTTGGAGTTGCTCGAGGGTCTTCCGGAGGGTCTGGAGGCTCTCCTCGCTCAGCGAGAGG
>JALUUA010000264.1 GCA_027021605.1 Candidatus Bipolaricaulota bacterium
GGAGCTGGCCGATCTCCGAACGTTCGTGGTCCAGCTCGGGGAGGGTCGAGGCCAAGACGGCCAACCCCAAAGAGGCGGGCGTTATTTTGAGCCCCCCGACGGAGGCGGCACCCAGCGTAAGGAACGCCCCGAAGGCGGCGTGCGTGGCGAGGCGCATCCCTCATCGCCCCTTTCGCAAATTCCCGCAGCTGAGATCCCAAAACTCAAGGGCGATGATGTAGAGGTGGACCCGCAAGACGTCAGTCTTTCAGGGGGTTCTTGAGCAGAATGTACGTGTTCTTCCGTCCCCTCCCGCGTTGAGAAGGGTGTTCAATGCGCAGGATCTCCCATCGTACCAAGCGACGCTGCGCTCGATAGACCGCCCGAGGGC
The DNA here is from genome assembly GCA_027021605.1 of Candidatus Bipolaricaulota bacterium. Lineage (GTDB taxonomy): Bacteria > Bipolaricaulota > Bipolaricaulia > RBG-16-55-9 > RBG-16-55-9 > JALUUA01. The sequence continues at coordinate 371 of JALUUA010000264.1, forward strand.
TCCTGCCGATCCACGAGGCAAGCTCCTTTACCGAGCACCGGATCGTCCCCCGCTCGTTCTCCAGCAGCTCCACGATGTCCCGCTCCGTCTTATTGAGCCTCGGCTTGCGCCGGACCTCCGGCAGTGGGACCTCCTGCCATATCCACTCCGGCGCGATCCACTCCTGCAACGCGGCAAGGACCCGCAACCACGTGCTCGTTCGCGCGTCGCGACCCCGCTCCAGGTTCTCGATCGTCCGCGCCGAGAGGCCCGCCCATTCCGCCAACTCCTCCCGGGAGATCCCCAGGGCCTCGCGCAATTGCATCAGCCGTTCTCCCAACTGCTTCAGCGATTCCTCGCACAGTCAGGACTGTAACGGAGAAAATCTGACGGAATCCATAGAAAGATCTTTCCCCGCGCGGCCTCCCGGCCTCGCCGCTGAGAGAGCGGGCTTCCGCAAAAAGGGTGACGCTTTCGCCCCCGAAGGGCGCCGGACGGATCTCCCCCCGCCGGGAGACACCCTTCCCTTCCCCGGGGGAAGCGTCGGCGTAGGATGGAGCGTTACGCCTTTGCGTCAAGGGGGTGAAACTGAGGAAAAGTGCCTACCGTACAAGAATTGGCCCTCCGTCTCGGGATGTCGGAGCGCCAAGTGTACACGCGCATCGAGAAGCTGGGGGAGGTGCTGCGGCCCTTCATCCGCCGCGGTCCCCGCAACGAGATCCTCCTCGACGGGAGCGGTCTGCGGATCCTCGAGGAGCTTCACGAGCGGGAAAAACTGGGGAAAACCCTCCATGAGGCCGTAGCGGAGCTCAAAGCCGAACTGCGCCGCTCCTCCCCCATCGCCCCGGGAGCCCCCCCCTCCTCCGAGGTCGCGGGGAACCCTAACGCCAACGCCAACGGAGACGGGCTTTCGACGGCGGCGACGGCCGAGGCTGCCACTCACGGAAACGGATCCTCCCTGGTTGCGATCCTCCGGGCCCAGATCGAGGAGCTGCGCCGGGACAAGGAGGCCCTCCTCGAGCAGATCCGCACCAAGGACAGACAGATTGACCAGCTTAACGCAAGGTTGTCGGAGTTGACGACCCTGTTGCACAACCAACTTCCGCCCACCCCGCAGGAGGCGCGCGAGCGCCGCTGGTGGAAGTTCTGGAAGTAAATCCCCATGGGAAGCTGTAATTCTGAGATTTACGCCTTTGCGTCAAGGGGGTGAAACTGAGGAAAACTCGCTTCGGTTGCGGAAGCGCCCCATATATAAATCGAGAATAAATTCATTCAGGCCCGCGACGGCACCCGATACCGTACTTTGAATGAAGAACGTGCCGCTTATGTCGTTGACAAGCGCCTTAGCCTCGATACCGTACTTTGAATGAAGGATTACCGTACTTTGAATGAAGAAATACCGTACTTTGAATGAAGAAATACCGTACTTTGAATGAAGGATTTCGCGGACTTCTCCGCTACCCTTGCGGATATCCGGGGTGTCTGAAGTACTTAAAGTCCTTAAAGGAATTAAAGTAACGTTTATAACGCCGACGATTTCCTTCCAGGATCAAAGCGGAGCGGCCGGGCTAAGCGGTTGAAATTTGACAGGGATCAAGGGCAAGCCCTACGATGCCCGCTGCAACCCGGGTGGAAAGAGGGGAAAAGGGGAGGTTCGATGAAGGAGCGAGCGCGCGCGCGAAGGCGAGCACGGACCGACCCGGCGCTTCCCTGGGAGCCGGAAGTGCAACGACCGCACGAGGGGGATGCGGGGACGCAGCTCCTCCCCCAGGTGCTGCGCTCCGAGGTCAACTTGTTGGTGTTCCCGTTCTTCGTCCTCTCCCGCCAGGAGGTCCGCCGACGCCTCAAACTCGAGTACCGGACGCGTCTGGAGGCCGAGGGAAGGCGCTGGGAGATCCTCTGGCGGGTGACGGCGAACCCGGAGTTCGGCTTTCCCGGCCCGTTCGATCGGCGCGTGCACCGGGCCTTGGAACAGCTGCTCACCGAGCGCGGCCTGCCCGTCGAGAACCCCGTTCCGTTTAGCTTCTACGATCTTTGCACCCGGCTGGACCTGCCCGACTCGGGGCGAAACCTCCGGCTGCTCAAGGAAGCGCTTCGCCGCATCAAGGCGACGACGGTGGAGAGCCGCGGGGCCTTCTACAGCAAGGCGGCCGCGACCCGCATCGAGGACGTCTTCAGCCTCTACGATCGGGTGATCTTCCGCGGCGATCGGCTCCCCGACGGCCGCGTCGCCGAGTCGAACCTCCTCTACCTGGGGACCCGCTATCTCGAGAGCCTCAACGCTCAGTACGTCCGGCCCTTGGACTTCCGCTTCTACAAGTCCCTCCAGAGCGACATCGCCCAGCGGCTTTATGAGCTCTTGGGGGTCAAGTTCTACTACCTCTTTCGTCGGCTGGGGGGGGCGGACCCGGAGGCCGCGGAAGGCCCCGGGATCCTCTATCGCTATTCGACCCTTTGCCACCTGCTCCCGCTCAAATCGCAGCGCTACTTCAGTCAGGCCTGTCAGGTGCTGGAGCCGGCCCATCGGGAGCTGCGCCGGCGGGGGTACTTGGGCGAGGTCTCCTGGGAGGAGATCCCCGGGGAGCGGAGCGACTGGCGGGTGCGCTACCGCCCGGGCCCGCAGGCTTGGGCGGAGTTTCGCCGTTTCGCCCGCAGTCTTCCGCCCTCGAGCCCGGAGCCTACAACCGGCAGGCCCGAGGAGCTCCCGCTCTGGGAGCCGGAGCCGGCCGGAGAAGCTCCGGAAGCCGCCGAAGCGGAAGCGCAGGCCCTGGTGGCCGAGATCTTGGAGACGACACAGGACCCGCACAGCGAGCGGTTCTATCGCCGTCTGGCCCAAGAGGCGGTTCGGCGCCCCCGGCTGATGGACTTGATCTACCGCTGCCTCTCGGAGGTCAAGGTGGAGGCCCGGGAGGGGGGGATCCGCAACCGCGGCGCTGCCTTCACGGAAAAGCTCCAGCGCTACTGCCGCAGGGCGGGGATTCCGCTCTCGCTGCGGGGCTTCGGGGGATAAGACCGCCCGCGGGGCGGGAGGGTCCCACTCCTTCGCAAGCTCGTAGTGAAGCACCCTGCGCTAAGCCCACCCAGGTCGGGCCGGCCCCGGCGGGATGGGTTCGAGAGCTTGCGCGCTCGGCGGGGGAGGGCTACAGTGAGAACGACCTTTGCCCCTCTGACCAAGAAGGCAAGCGAGGGAAGGAGGAGCGGATGGAGATGGAGATGGAGATGGACCCCAAGGAGCCGAGGATCGCGGTGGACCCTCGAATCCACTTCGGGCAGCCGTGCGTGGCCGGGACCCGGATCCCCGTCTACGCCGTGCTGGAGCTGGTGGAGGCGGGCATTCCCTTCGAGGAGATCGTGGAGAAGTACTACCCCGACCTCACGGTGGAGGACGTGCGCGCCTGCGTGCGGTACGCGGCCGAGCTGATCAAGGCCGAGGAGATCCACCTGGCGGAGCCCACTCCCTCGGGATGAAGTTTCTCACCGATCAGGACGTCTACCGGGTGACGGTGGAATTCCTGCGGGGGCTGGGGTACGAAGTGGAGACGGCCCAAGAGGCGGGGCTCTCTCGGGCTCCGGACGAGGAGATCCTGGAGCGGGCCCGGGAGGGAGGGTGGGTGCTGATCACCCGGGACAAGGGGTTTGGAGCGTTGGCGTTTGTGCGGGAGGAGGAGCACGCCGGGGTGATTCTGCTGCGGATGGACCCCCAAGCGGTGGAGGCGGTCCATCAGGAGCTCCAGCGCTTCCTGGAGGAGCATAAAGAGGAGGACCTCCGTGGGATCTTCGTGGTGATCGAGCCGGGGCGGCATCGGCTGCGCCGGAGCCGAGGGAAGGCCGCAGACCGTGGGGAGGGGGAGGAAGAAGACCGGCCCTAACGGGCTGTCTCCTGAATCGAGCGGCTTCTCCGACGGGGCGACCGCTCCCGCGCCCGCCTCACCGGAGCCCCAGCTCGTCCAACCGCCGCAGCACCGTAGACTTGGACACGCCCAGGAGCTTGGCCATCCTTCTGTGACTCACACCACGCTTCTTGAGCTCCTTCAAAAGCTCTAAGTCGATGGGCTTCCTCGGCCGGTGGCAGATGACCCCCTTCTTCTCCGCGATGGCCCTCCCGATCTTGGTCCGCTCGATGAGGAGTTCGCGCTCGTATTCCGCGATGGCCGACAGAATGTGGAAGAGGAGCTTGCCGTTGAGGCTGGAGGTGTCGATGTGGTCCTGGACGCTGATCAGCTGCTTCTCCTTCTCCCGCAGGGCCGCGGCAATGTCCGCTAGGTCCTTCACGGAGCGCCCCAGGCGGTCGAGCTTGGCGACGATGAGGCCGTCCACGTCTTCGTCCTCGAGCACCCTCTGGAAGACTTTGTTGAAGACGGGCCGGGCTTTGACGGCGGACTCGGACTCCTTCTCTAAAGCGATCAGTTCGTAGCCGTGGGCCTTACAGTAGCGCTCGATGGCTTCCTGTTGGGCCTCGAGGCTGAAGCCCTCCTGGAGCTGCTTTACGGTAGAGACCCGGACGTAGCCGATGAGCCTCAGCTTCTTGGGCTTGGCTCTGCGCTTCTCTGGGGCTGCCGCTGTCGATTTGCCCTTGGTTTTTGCTTTCGCTTGCGATCGTTTGGCTTTGGACTTGGCGGTTGTGGGCATGGTTCTCTCACCTCGGGGTACAAGCTTATGGGACGGGGGTCGGGAAGCCAAGGACATCTGGGACGCTTGGGGCTTGCTAGGCCGGCGAAGGTGAGACGGGTGCGGAAGTGGTCCCTTTTGTCACCCTTGCGCGCATCCCCCATTTCCCCTAGAATGGTCACCGAGGTGACTACTATGAAGGTCGCACCCGTCAAGGAGTTCAAAGCCCATGCCACCCAATACCTGCGGGAGAGGGAGCCGGTCCTCATCACCCGCAGGGGGAAACTGGTCGGCTTCTTCGTCCCCGTGGACGACCCCGCCTCCCTCCCCTGGGACCTAAGAAGAGAGCTCCTTCAGGCCCTCACCGAGCAGCTGAGGAAGAAGGCGGAGGAGAAGGGGTTAGCGGAGGAGGAAGCGCTTGCCCGCTTCGAGGCGTATCGCAAGGCTCGTCGTGGACGCCAACCCGCTGATCGCGGGGCTGTTGGGCGGGGCCGCCGTTAGGGTCTTCTTGGGCTACCCGGATCGGGTGGGGGAGTTCGCCGTCGCGGAGCACACACTGGAAGAGGTCCGAGGGTTCATCCCCGAGCTGGCCCGGGACTTGGACGAGGACCCGGAGCGGCTCCGGCTGGTGCTGGCCCTCCCGCCCTTAGAGCCCTACCCGCGGCAGTCTTATGAGGCGCAGCTTGAGGAGGCGGAGCGGCGGATCGCCCAAAGGGATCCCGACGATGTGGATGTGCTGGCCCTGGTGTTGGAGCTGGACTGTCCGCTCTGGAGCAACGACCGCGACTTTGAGGGTGTAGGAATCGAGCGATTCACCACGGCTCAACTGCTCCAGCAGCTCAACTTATAGGAAGTACCCGTCTGGAAGCCCTCCCCGTTGGCATGCGAATCCATCGTTTCGCTTTTCCGTTCCCTCCTGCGCGTGGCCGCGATACCGTGAGCGCGTGCGGATACTCCCCGGTCAGCGTTGATAGGTTAGGTAGGTTGATCGGATTCGGAATCGCAGGCTAACGTGTCTCCACGAGGTCTTTATAAGGTCATCTCAAGATGATAGACCAACAACAGCGGTTCCTTAGGACTCAGAAAGGCAGAGGAGGATACCCGAAATGGCCCAGCTTTGGCGACGCTTTTTCATTGCTTGGTGCCCGGCCCTTTTGGTGCTGTTGTGGATGGCAGGGCGGTGGGTAGCCCCCGATGCTGTGACGTTCTCGTTGAACGTGGCGGGGGTTTCGGTGAGCGTGCCGGTCGTGACCCTGGGCATGCCCATGGTGGCGTTGCTCATCGGCCTTCTGTTCTTGTTTGGGAGGGCAAGAAGACAGAAAGCTCAACGGCGCGAGATGGTCAGCGCCTTTGCTCGTGTCTTCGCCTCTCTGGCAGTCACAGAAACTCGACTCTCCGTTCCCCTCCTCTTAACCGTGATCGCGTTGCTCGGGAGCCTAGGGGATAGCTTGGAAAAGAACAACCTGGGGCTGCTCCTGGGCGTTGTCCTCTGGCTGGCGTTTACGGTCTGCATGGTCCTCCTCCTCGAGCCGCTGCCTTCACCGGAAGCGACACCCCAAGAGGGCCGTCCGCCGCAGACGAGGGGGCTGGTCCTCTTCTTAAGCCGCAAGCCTCCCAGCCCTGAGGGGCGGAGGAGATGGGAAATCCTCAAGGAGCAGACGAAGAATTCCGCTTCATCATCTCTCCCGTGGGAGGAACTGAAGAAGCGATTGCCGGAGATCTTGCGTGCCCGGCGGGGAGAAGCACAGCAACAAGGGGCGAATCCGCCATCATCTCTGCCATCCTCGACGCCCTGGCTGGAAGCGCTCTCCGACACGCCTCTCGCTCCTCCCCTGTACGCCATCGCCTATCACCGGCCGAAATTGGAGCACCTGTGGGTCGTGTCCACCACGCAGACCGAGGATACCCTCAACTTGCTTGGCGACATTCTCGGCTATGTGGAGAAGTCCTCTCCAGGGCGTGCATGGAAGAAGCTGAACGTTCATAAGATGGAACTGAAAGATCCGAGCAGCTTGCCTGCCATTCAGGAGGCGGTCAACGCCGCTTACCGGGAGGCGGAGCGGTGGGGGTTACCCGAAAGCGAGGTGACGACGGACATCACAGGGGGCTCGACGCTGATGGGCGTGGGCGGGGTGTTGACCTGTGTGCGCAGTCAACGGCGCGTCCAATACCTCAACCAAACGACTTATGAGCTGCAGGAAGTGCCGGTTGGGGTGGACAATGTCGCCGAAGCCATTCAGGAGCTCTTGGAGCAGCTTCCGCAGCTGATGCGCAAGGGGACGGAACGGGGTTAGATCCGCTTAGAGGGATGCGCCCCCTTACGGTTCATCCGGTCGTCTGCAAGAAGCCGTCAGCGGTTCATGCTTAGGGTAAGGGCAGGCCCTCCCAGGAGCCCATAAGCAGTTTGCCAAATCCTCTCTGGCGCGGCGAGCGGGGCACCCTTGTACGCGTACGCAGCTGCTTGAGGGTCCCCTTCTCTCCCTCATACGATTTCGATACCGCGTGGGCTGCGGCCATTTCATCCCTGTTAGGGCCTCTCTTGGTGTCTCACGAAATGTCACACCCCTCCCAAGCGGGTGGTCAAAGCCTTCGCGTTTTCATCCCTATCAGGGCCTCTCTTGGTGTCTCACATGATCGATGACTCGGGAGCCCTCCAAAGGGCGTGTGTTTTCATCCCTATCAGGGCCTCTCTTGGTGTCTCACTGGGGATGGCGAAGAGGATTTATTAAAGTCCTCTTGCCATCCAGTTTTCATCCCTATCAGGGCCTCTCTTGGTGTCTCACTTCATCCCCTGTCACCTCGACCCCGAGCATCAGGCCGTGTTTTCATCCCTATCAGGGCCTCTCTTGGTGTCTCACGCTATGCAACGAGCTGACAGGTATTTCGGTGTCATCTTTGCGTTTTCATCCCTATCAGGGCCTCTCTTGGTGTCTCACTCCCACTCTCACCTCCCAACCTACTCACCAGAGGGCAGTTTTCATCCCTATCAGGGCCTCTCTTGGTGTCTCACTCGTCTGGGGATGGGGATAAAGATCCTCGTCCTCCAGAATGTGTTTTCATCCCTATCAGGGCCTCTCTTGGTGTCTCACGAGAGTATATGTAGAGGAGGGAATAGAATACGTGTGGTTTAAAGTTTTCATCCCTATCAGGGCCTCTCTTGGTGTCTCACCAATACGGAGGAGAGTTCCTATCGTAAGACTAGTGAAGAAAGTTTTCATCCCTATCAGGGCCTCTCTTGGTGTCTCACCCAAAGCTGGACGGCGTGGCGATGGCACCCGCTAAAGCCCCTGGTTTTCATCCCTATCAGGGCCTCTCTTGGTGTCTCACACGACTGGTTGGGGTACAAGATCGAGGGCAAGGCCGATCGTTTTCATCCCTATCAGGGCCTCTCTTGGTGTCTCACGCAAGAAAGAGCGTGTGGGAAAGGGGTGGAGCCGGAAGTTTTCATCCCTATCAGGGCCTCTCTTGGTGTCTCACCCATTTTGTTCGATAAGGTACAGGTACAAAAGAGTATGAAGAGTTTTCATCCCTATCAGGGCCTCTCTTGGTGTCTCACGATACACTATAAATGAGGACGGGAAGATTATTAAGGTTTTCATCCCTATCAGGGCCTCTCTTGGTGTCTCACAGCTCCCTCCGGGAGCCCTCTTATCTTGCGGCCTTTGGGGCCCGTTTGTCAACACCCCCGGCCCTCGCCCTTGGGGAGAAGGGGAAACAAGCGGATATCCCGCTGTGCATCGGCGCAAAACACCGATGCACCCTTGAAAGGCACGGAAGGTCCCTAGGCAAGCGACTTTTCTGGCTCTTGAGGGAGCCGCGGGCGGTCTCGCCCCGGGGGTGTTGAGGCGTCGACGGGGAAAGAGCGGTTCAGGACGGCGTTTCGGCGGCATTCTTCACTTGCCAAGGAGCTGCTTCGTTCTTGGTTTTCGTTATAGTCCATCCCGAACGATCCCGTCAAGCCCGGGGCGCTAGACGATCAGGGTCCGGGCGGGCCGGGCCAACGAGCCGTTCAGGGCCTCCGCCCGGCCTTGGCACACCGGGCACAGGAGGTAGTAATGGACCCGATCCTCGCGCTCGTCGAGGAGGCGGTCCAGCTGAGCTTGGAGCTTCTTAAGCTGCTGTGGAGTGACGGCGCACTCGAAGACGGAGCGCTGGACGCGCTTCCCGTAGCCCTTGAGCTTCTTGTGGACCCGGGCCCGACGGCGGTCGTCCGCTATGTCGTAGGTGACCACGACGAACAGGCGGCGCACGGCCCTTCACCTCCAAGGAAGTCGGTTGTAGTGGTAGTTGGGTGGGCCCTCAGCCCTCCCTGAAGGGACGGTAATCCCGCTCTTGGCCTAGAAGCACTCGAACGAAGTGGCGCACCTGGTGCTCGATGCAGCTTTGGTAGCGGAGCCGCCGGTCGAGGCGGGGGTGGTACACCCGGCGGTCGAGCTTCCGGTCGAAGTGCTTGAGGAACCGCTCCAAGCCGGGGCGACGCAGCCGGACGCGCCCCTGCCCCTGTGGGCCCTCCCGGCGGAAGTCGTCGGGGGTGAGATCCCCGCGGTTGACCAGCGTGAGCACCAGCGAGTCCACGATGAGGGGGCGCCACTCCTCCATGAGGTCCGAGGCCAGGGCGGCGTGACCCCGCTTCGGCTGATGGTAGAACCCCCGATACGGATCGAGGCCCACCAGCTCGACGGCGGCGTGGACGGCGTTGTAGAGCAGGGTGTAGCCCAGGCTGAGGAGAACGTTGACGGGGTCCGTAGGGGGATGGGCGCGACGCCGATCGAAGCCCCAGTGGCTCGGTCCCCGGAGCAGGGAGCGGAAGCCCCGGAAGTAGGCGGCAGTGGCGGCCCCCTCGTAGCCGCGGATCTCCTCTAGGCTCTCGGCCTCGGCAAGCCGGGAGCGGAGGCGGCTCAGCCGACGCAGCGCCTCCTCCACGGCCGGAGGGCGATGGCGCTGGCGGCGGAGCAGGGCGCCCATGTGAGCGAGCTTGGCGGCGATGAAGGCCCGCCCCGCCCGGAGGCAGAACGCCTCGTCCCGGGCTCGGCGATACTGGGCCTCCCGCAGGCGGACGTGGGGCGAGCAGGGGGGCTGAATACGCCCCCGATAGGCCCCGCGGCGGGAGAGGTAGGCGACGTCCACCCCTTGGCGCAGCAGGGCCCGCAACGCGGCCCCCGTCAGGACCGCGTTGCCGAAGATCACCACCTGCTTGAGCTGATGCAGCGGGATTTCCTGCAGGATCGCCGAGCCCTTGCGGACGACGATCCGCGAGTCGCTCTTTGCCAGGACCGCTCCCTGCTCGACGACGTACAGCGTGGTCATGAGAAGCCCTCCTTGTCGGCTCGCGTTTCCGCTTCCAGGCCGTCGATGCTCAATCCTTCCCCTTCCTCCCCAAAGGCGGGCTCCGGGGTGTCGTCGGCGGTGACGTCGTCGCCGTGGCCGTCGCCCGCTCCCTCTTCGGGTTCGAGGGCCTCTGCGTCCCGGTCCTGATCCCGATCCCGCTCGCTCCAGCGCTGGAGGAGCAGCGTCCGGCCGAGGAACTTGAACCCCTCGCGGGCGTGGACGATCTCCGTCTTCTCGGGGTGGAGGGCGAGCCCCAGCCGTTCGAGCAGCTTCCGCGCCTCACGAAGGGCCCGTTGGGCCTCCGCCCTCGAGGGGCAGAGCAGCAGGATGTCGTCGGCGTAGCGGACGGGACGCAGCCCATGCTGCAGGGCCTGCTTGTCGAAGGCGTCCAGGTAGACGTTGGCGAGCAGCGGCGAGAGGATCCCGCCCTGCAGGAGGCCGCGCCGCCGCGGGCGCGGACGTGGACGCAGGTACAGACGGCGGAGCCACCCACGGCCACGGGGGGTCTCCACGGTCAGGGTCTGGGCTTCGAGCCAGAGGCGGATCAGCCGCAGCAGCTCGCGATCCCGGATGCGGCGGCGGAGGAGGGCGTAGAGCCGGTCGATGTCCACGGAGTCGAAGAACTCCCGGATGTCGAGGTGGACGATCCAGGGTCGCCCCTCTCGGAGGCCCCGCTCGACGCACTCGAGGGCCATCTGCGCCGAGCGGCCCGGCCGATACCCGAAGCTGTGGTCCTCGAAGCTGGCCTCGAAGAGCGGCTCGATCACCTGAAGCACCGCGCGCTGGGCCACCCGGTCGCGCACGGTGAGGACGCCGATCGGCCGGGCGCGGCCGTCCTCCTTGGGGACGAGGAGGCGCTTTACGGGCTGGGGGTGGTAGCGCCGCTCCGCCAGCTCCCGCTGGAGGGCCTTGAGGTTGGTGAAGATCCGCCGCTGGAACTGGGAGAGCGTGACCCCGTCCACCCCGGCGGCCTCGCTCCCCCGGCGGACGTGGTGCCAGGCCTCGTCGAGGTTCTCGTCGGTGTAGACCGCGGCATATAATCGCTGAGCCTTGGCCATGCTGTGCTTCCCCCCTTGAGCGGAAGAGGGTAAGTGCCAGAAGGGCCTTAAAGGATCCCATACGCTTTGTGAAACTCAACGAGGTGGAGGCGTAGGGCTTGCAACCCGGCCTCGAAGACGTGCAGCGCGCCGTTGAGGGCGTGAAGGAGAACCGCCAGGAGCGTGGTTAAGATCATGCCGATGACCAGGCTGCTTCCGAGATCGGCCAGGGTCGTGTTGAGCAACGCGGTCAGCTGGGCTCCGGCGACTCCAAACCCCATGAGGCGAACGTAGGAGGACAGGTGCGTGACCAGGCCCAGGGCCTCGAGGAGGGCCAAGGCTCCGGAGCCGTAGCCCAAGAGGAGCAGGGCTACCCCGCCGAGCGCCGCTGCGGCCGCGAGCAAGGGGAGCCCGCCCCCCGAGTTGAGCCAGACTCCAAGAGGGCCCAGTGCGGCCAACAGGCAAAGGAGCCCGACCTTGGTGGCCAGCACACGGCGGGCCTTGGAGGCGGGCGTCGGCGCGCTCGCGTCGCTGTTGCGGCAGCCGCGAACGGCGGCGACCACCCCGAGGCAGAGCCCGATGACGGTGTGGGCGACGCCCAAACCGATCGAGAGGACCAACAATATTTGGGGATTCTCCAGCCGGTGGAGCGGCCAGGGGCCGGATAAGGGCAAAGGGAGGCCCAGCTGGCGGAGTCCTAGGCCGAAGACCTCGCCGAAGAGGATCCCGAACCCCACGCTGGCAAGCGCACCCTGCATCAAGATCCGTAGGAGGGCCTCGGCGATCGGGGACTCCGCCATGCGCTTCAAGCCTTGCGGCCCGCAGCGGAAACCCGAAAGTCCCCAGAGGGCCAGAGCCAAGAGGGCCAGCCCATAGCCCAAATCTCCCACGACGAAGCCGAAGAAGAGCGGATAAGTCAGGGATATCCACGGGGCCGGATCGACGGCTTCGAGCGTCGGCACCCCGAGCGCGTGGGTCAGGCGCCGATAGGGCTCCGACCAGCGCGCCCCCAGGTCCTTTACCTTTACATTTGCCTTCCAGCGGCAAGGGGTCTGTCGAGGGCCCTCCGGGCCCGGATCCTCGGCCACGAGGATCCCCGGGAACCTCTCCGAGAGGGACTTCTGGAAGTCGGCGAACGCGCCCTTGGGGATCCGTCCGGTCACGATAAAGGTCGTCTCGGTCTCGGCGTCCAAGGCGGGTTGTCCCTGGGCGTTTCCGGATCCCCCGCTCGGCCGGAAGAAGCCCTGCTCCGCTAGGAATTGTAAGACCTTGTCCTTCTCCGCCTTGAGATAACGCACATATACGGGGAGCGTGTTGATCACAGTGATCCCCTCCTTTCTTTATGAGTCATATCCATATATGAGCTACTAAAGGATTGAATTTTAAGAGCTGTGAAATATGTCTCCTCGGCGAGGGAAGCGATAGCGGGGCTATCGGCGCTCTCGGATGTGCTCCCGGCGCTCCTTCTTCAGGCCGTATTCCCGATTAAGGCGAGCTTTTTGGATGTCGATTCATCGGCCTCGCAATCGGGTGGATCCGGTCCGTGTTCGCGGCGCTCCCGGTTGGGTTGACCTGGGCATAGAGCCCCTGCCAGCTGATGCCTAGCTCCTTGCAGATCTCCCGGACGATCCGGCTGTCGTCAGCTCGTTTGCGGCCAGTGAACGCCCAGATCACGGCCAGGATGACGGGACCCGGCACCCTTCTCCCCTGTTGTTGGCCCTGTTGGCAGTACCGGAGGAAGTGCGCCAGGGCCCGGCGCTTCCGCACGGAGACGGTCGAGGGCGAGAGCCCCAGCCGGCGGCAAACGGAATCGCCGCCATTGGCGTAAAAGGGCAGGGGCTGAGGGTCAGGGTCGCCCCGTTCGACCCGTTCGATCAGGGATTGTAGGCGGATCTCCAAGACCTCCATCTCGGGCCGGGAGCCGTACCTGCCGATCTTCTGCACGATGCTCAGAGCGCGCCGCAAGTTCCTTAACCGGTTTTGCACGGTGCTCATAGGGAATCTCCTCTCTAAGAGATTAGAGTAGATGTGATTAAAATAGCATCTACTTCCTCATCGTCGTCGTAATCGACGCCCTTGACCGGATGGAGCGATCGTAGGGCTTCAATCACCTTGGACTCGGGTAGCCCCATATATCGGCTGATCTCCACTACCGTTGGGGATCTTCCCCTTTCTTGGAAGAACTCTTCGGAGAAGCGTTGGATCGCACGAGCGCGCTTTCTGAGCGTCTTGCCGATCTTGACGGGACCCCTCTCCAAGGCCCGCAGGATCTCCGAGCGGATCCACCAGGCGGCGTACGTGCTGAGCCGATGGCCTTGGGTCCAGTCGAACTCCTCCGCGGCCTTGAGGAGACCGACGTTTCCCTCCTGAATCAAATCGACCAGGGGAAGATCGCAGCCGGCGTAGCGCTTGGCGACCTGGACCACGACCCAGAGATTGGCCTTGATCAGATCCTCTTTGGCCTTGATGTCGCCCTGGGCTGCCAGCCGGGCTAAGCGGGCCTCCTCGTCTGGGTCGAGTCGGGGGATCTTCCTGATCTCCGCGAGGTACAGGTCGAGGACGCTCTTCGTGGTGGTTTCGTCGTCGCCTGTCTCCGCATTTGTGGTCAGCCCCCGCAGATCCCGGGTGAAGGACACTCCCATCGTGATCACCCCCTTGATGAGGGCTGGAGCGGCTGAATCTCGAGAATCTCCCAATGGAAGGTGCCGCCGGGAGCCTCAACTTCGACCACATTGCCCACCCGCCAGGGGTGGCTCAGCAGCGCCCGCCCCAGGGGGCTGCGATCCGTGATCTCGGTGCATCCGTTGAAGAGGACGTCGTCGAGGTCGTCGCGGCAGACCCTGTCCCGGTGGCCGTTGGCCGTCCCGAAGCGGATCCGAGGGTCAACGTAGGGGACCAGCTTAATCCGCTCCTCCGCGCCCGTCTCCACGTTCCGAAGCCGGACCGTCGAGCCGAGCCGAACCGTCAAACCTTCGACGTTGTCCGTCCCGGTGTTCTCCATGCTGCGATCACCGGGATGATCCTCTGGCGCAATTATTTAGAGACAAAGGGGTGTGTTTTTATGGATTGTTTAGACGGAAGGACTTAAAGGTGAGCTGCTATACATGTTCAATGACGATTGATTCTATTCCTCGATATAGATCTCATGAGGTTCAAGGCTAACGCGGTACTCGCGGTTCCTTGTACTGCCTCGAACTTGGATCAGCTCCTTAATGCTACGATCACCTAAGGGCAGGGATGCGACTTCTTTGTTTATAGAAGCGCGAGCTTGGGACCGGACACTAGGGGTATTGCCGTCTTGTAGCCGTCGAGGTCGAATCCAGCCCCCGTGTTGGGAGACGTTATACTTCTCCCCTTTGCGGGCTTTGCACAGCTCCAAAAGGAACCGCATAGGGCCACCCTTTGGATCGTGCTTTACCAGCGGATGGCCGTCGACTTCGCAATGGATTTCCTCTTCTCCACGATTTGAGCGAATGACTTGTAGGTGTAGGCGAACGCTGCGAAAGAATCGGAGCGCTGCGCCCTCAAAGCGACGGAGGTCGACTTCGACCATACGCTGTCGAGCTTGCTCCCGGCGCTCCTCAGGGGGAAGTTCTGCCAGGCACCGTGCCTGATCCGCAGGTGGATCGTCTACATGCCAAACGACGGCGGGGTGAATCACTTTGGAGACGGCCGCGAGCATCAACACGGTGCGCATCGCCGGTATGCCGCTTTCCACGATGTGGAACTCTGCGTTTGAGTCCTCCTTAGAAACGTGATTTTTTATGTCATTCAGGAAATCTATCAAAGGGTCGATAATCCTTTCGTATCGGGTTAGCTCGGTCGGATTGTGAATATTCAAGGACCAACCGCGACGCTCTTGAATGCCACAGTGCATCCAAAGATATTTCTTCGTCTCTTGATAAGCATCCTCCGTGGAGGGTGAATAGATGAGGTCCACCCGTTCCGGCTGCAGATACCACGCCGCAGTGACGATAGGGCGATCTCCCCTTGCGGAGACGGGATCATCCGGGGCTACGCAGCCGATCAGAACCCTCTTGCGCCCGGACCGGGACTCCTCCATGGGTGCCCCCTCTCCCTACGTGATCATGAGTGCTCCTGCACGATCGCGATAACTTCGGTAGGGTGTAATCGCGACCCCATGGCCGGGGACCCGATGATGGAGCGTCGTCCGCCCCAGCCCGGCTCTCGCTCGTTTAGGATGCGGAGCAGCGGCTCCAGCGAGAGGTCGGGGTCGCAGGTGGCGATGGTGTACTTGCGCACCGGCGGGTTCCCGAAGCGGGGGTGGCAGGCGATCGCCACTTCACATCCCCGTTGGTAGAGGATCCCCAGCGCGCCCACCGCTTCCGTCTCGAGGTAGCCTATGATCCGTCCCCCCTTCGATTGGAGAATCCTCGCTGCGGCCTTGGCCCGCTCGAGCGCCTCGTTCTCCTTCGCCTTGGCCTCCCGATAGCGACGCCACTCGGGGCGCGGCGGCATCGCCCCAAAGGGATCGATCTCCTCTTTCAACACGATACGCAAGAGCTCTATCCCCGTCAAGAACTGCTCCTTGGGGTCTCGGACGACGAGGCGCATCCCGGAGAAGAGGGCCGACAGGGTCGGTTGGGGGACGGGTCGACCGCCGTTCTGAAGCTGCTTGGGGTCCGTATCGACGGCCGCCACGTACTCCACCAAGCGCCGAATTCTTGACGCTTTCTGTCGATCGGCCTTGGCCTGCGAGCTCCAAATGTCGTACGCCTGCACGCAGGCGGGCGGCAGCTCCCTTTGAGGGTCGTGATGGTCAAAGTTGTTCCGATGGACCTGCCCGCTCCCCCCGGCCTCGATGCACAGGACGCGGGGATCTTCAAGGTCCGCGTCGTCTGCGCCCCGGGGGGCGACGATGATCTCGTCGTTCGGGGTGACCCCCAAGAGCAGGGCGGTAAGGCAGGTGTCCAAATCCGGCTTCCGGATGACGACTTTCATCGTGTGAGCAGCTCCTTCCGACCCGGTTCGTGTCACTTCCTTTATGAAGCGTTTGGGAGCTGTATTTCGTCGTTTTGAAGCTTAACGTGGGCTTCTCAGCCCAGAATGCCAAGCTTCCCTCTAAGAGAAGCTGCTCGCCGAGCCATCAGCATCCCTATTAGGGCCTCTCTTGGTGTTCCACCTGGTAGTGGCTATGGGCCGCGCTGAAGAAATGAAAGAGTTTTCATCCCTATTAGGGCCTCTCTTGGTGTTCCACAGAAGTATGACGGTAGACCTATAGTTAAACCAACGAAAGACAGTTTTCATCCCTATCAGGGCCTCTCTTGGTGTTCCACAATACGAAGGAGATAAGGAGGTATCGATGCGTGTATACCTCGGTTTTCATCCCTACTAGGGCCTCTCTTGGTGTTTCACATTAAGGTTTAGTGTAAGCGAACAGCCACAATCCCCTCCACGTTTTCATCCCTACTAGGGCCTCTCTTGGTGTTTCACCTGGCAATGGTACAAAGAGGGCACGATTGCAGATCTACAAGCGTTTTCATCCCTACTAGGGCCTCTCTTGGTGTTTCACAGCCCCCCTCCGGGAGCCCCCTTATCTTGCGGCCTTTGGAGCCCGTTTGTCAACACCCCCGGCCTTGCCTCGGCCGCCGACCCCGAAATTGCTTGAAACGCCGCTTCTCATCAGGGCAAAACACCCCTCCAAGACCCTTTAGGGAGATTTCCCGCTTTGGCAGCGATAATTTCATTATGAGCCCGCTCTCCAACGACGGGAGTGCCGAGGTGTTTTCCCGAGCATGCCGTTTGCCGCTCGGTTAGCCGTTGTTCTCCGTCCCGTGCTTGCCCTCACTTGTCAAAGACCTTGTTGGGAAAGGCTTATCTTGTTCTCCCGACTTTCGCGTCCAGACCCGCTTGGCTCCTATGGGGGGAAGCGAAGGGCTCGCGGCGGGTCTGGCCCATCCCCATCGCCGTCTTAGCCCCCACCCCGGCGAAGAAGGCGAAGTCCGCCAGCAGGTGGAGCAGGCGACCGATCGTGTCCCCCTCGGCCGTGGTCCGATCGAGGAGGAGCCGGTACTCGCACCGGCCCACAAACCCGGTCTCCGGGCCGTGAGGAAAGCGCAGGACCCGGGTGCGCAGCTCGTAGCGGGCCAGCTCCACGGCCCCGTCGATGACCTCATGGAGATCGGCCCCCAGGTGCACGGGGGAGAAGGCGTTCCACTTCTCGGCCAGGGTGAGGAAGACGAGCCGGGGCAGGGGGAAGGGGAAGTTCCGCTTCCCCTTCCGAAAGGTCGTTGGGGAGAGGAACTGCAGGCCCAAGCGGCGGGGGGGACGGGGGCACTCCACCACCCAGCGGCGGTAGAGATCCGCATAGGCGATTTGGGCCGCCCAGGGGTGTTCCTCCGGCTTGGCGGTTGCCCCCACGACTTCGAGGGGAACGCCCAGCAGCTCCCACTGCTGGCCGCGGGCGGGTAGGGTCTCGCACAGCTCCAACAGCTGTTCCGACACCTCGCGGTCGAGGCCCGTCACCCGCAGCCAGTACTCCCCTTGGGGGTCGAGCCGGACGCTTCGTCCCCCGGCCGTCGGGGTCAGCGGGCCCTGCAGGGGCGAGGTGGTGAAGCGCACGGGTTGACGGGGTTGGGAGCCGGAGGCGTGCAGCCGCTCGGCCAGTTTGGGATCCACCTGCGCGATCGCCCCGAGGACGAGGCTGTAGATCGCCCGTCCCGCCGTGGCGGGCAGCTCGATTCCCTTCCCCCCGCCGTCGTTAGCGCCATAAGACCGGAGTTCGAGGCTGAACACTACGCTCGTAAGCATCCGGGATCATCCCGACTTCGGCTCCGGGGCCAGGACGGTGCACCATCCTAAGGGCCGATCGTTGACGGTCAGGCGACGGGTCTTGGGGGCCGGGGCGGTCCCCCTGTTCTTGAAGAGACGGTTGCGCACCTCCCGAAGGCGCCCGGGTGGGAGGAGCAGGTCGATCGTCGTCCCCAGCATCCCGCCGCCCCAGCCGACGCGGAAGGTGGGCTCTTCCTCATCCCCAAAGTCGAAGACGCCGTGTTTCCCAAACTGTTCCTCGAAGAACTTGCGTTCGTGATTCAAAAGCGCTTGGACCCAGCGCCTCGCGGCTTCGAAGGGGTTTCGCACCAGCTCCTCGAGGACCTCGAACGGGAGGCCGTACGTCTGCGAGGCTTTGCGGAAATCTGCCAGCGTTTCTTGATCGATGGTGAACTCGATAGAGAACTCCGTGCCCGGCTCCAGGCACTCCGCATAGATCGAAAAGCCTTTCGGCTCCGTTGCGCCGACGCTGTAGACCTTGATCTCCTCGACCCGAATCGTCTCGGACGGAAGCGGCTCGCTGTCGTGAACGTGGAGGACCCGCAGGATGTCCGTGTGAGGCTCCCCCCGTTTGCCCTGAAGGGAGAAGCCTTGGAGCAATTCGCGATCGAGAGCTTGGGCAAACTGTTTCCTTACCTTCGACTTTCCCTCACTCTTGAGCCTGCTTAGCCCTTGGTTGATCACGCGGGTAAGTAAGCTCCGACGGTTCGCTTCGGGGAGCCGTTCTAGGAGGGCAAAGAGGATGGCCACCCGCAGCGCGCCCTTGACGGCGCTTCCCGGGACGTAGGGCTGTTGGTAGCCGTTGCGGGCGAAGGCCCGCATCCCGCTTGGGCTTGTAGCCGCCGCCGCCTGAGGGCAGCGCACGGTGTAGAGGGCGATCTCCTCTAGAAGCTCCCGGCGCAGCCAACCCCGCTCCTCCAGGAAGCCCTGCAGGTGGGCCGGGCGGTCCTCTTCTAAGCGGCCGCGGATGAACGCGAGATAGTCGCCCTGTCTCCCCTCTTGCTGAAGGAAGCGGGCCCACTTGGCCCGCGAGATCACGTAGAGGGTCTCATCCAAGTGGGCGACCTCCAAGGGCTTCCAGACCTCCCCGCTCCCCAAGTGCACCGGGCTGAGGGCCTTGAACTGCACCCGCCGCTTGAGATAGCGCTCCGTCTCCTTCGTCTTCATCGTGCTCATCGGGATTCCCTTCGCCGCTGGGCTTTTCGCGCTCGTATGCGCCGCACAAGCTGCGCGATCCGGAGCCGGATCCGCCTCCAGAGGCTAGGCTTGAAAGAACCCCGCCGCGTCGGGGATGACCTTCTTCTCCTGAATCGTTGGGAGAGTCGGCCACCCTTCGACCTTCTGCTCCCACGCCTCCCACTCCGAAACGGCCCGCTGCGAAAACAGCGACTCGCCCTCTTGCGCTGTCTCTTGGAGAAGCTCCTTCTGGAGGTTGGAGTCGGCGTTTAGGTGTTTGTAGTAGTCGCTCTTTAGGGCGGTAAACCCGCAGAAGTAGAACTTGATCTTGCCGGAGCCTCGGGAGCCGGAGCCGCCGAGCGCGTCGTCCTCCAACAGGCCCATCGTCAGCAGCAGGTTCTCCAAGTCTTCCTTGACTTCCTCGGGGTTCTCGACGTCGTAGACGATCTCGAAGGCGAAGTCGGAGCGGGGCGGGACGCGCTCCAGGGGTCGCGGGTTGGCCGCCGCGGTGATCCGATCGAGGGCGTTCTCGTACTTGATCTCGGTGAAGGGCAGATGTGTCTCGGCGTTATCCAGCTTGGCGCGGGTGTGCGGGGCCAAGAGGGCATCCCGGACCCGGAGGCGGGCGGGGAAGTTCGACCCCCGGTGTTGACTATCGGCCGAAGATCCGAACAAGCGGCAGACTGAGCACCCTGCCGCAGCGGTCTTCTCACCGTGTGCGTGAATCTTGATCGAGTAGCCTCTTCGCCCTATGTCTCTATTGAAGAACTCTGCCGGGTTGTTCGGCTGCTCTTCCTCGGCCACTTTTCTCTCCAAAAGCGACCGCAGCTTCCCCTTAAGGCTGCTGCCGGGGATATAGGGCTCTTGGGTGACGGGGTCTTTGATGACGGGGTTATCCAGGCCGCCGATCTCGATCACGCCCTTGGAGCCCCCGACGTGCAGCCCGGTGAGCGCCCGTACAACCCCCCGGATCACGATCTTTCCCAGCAAAGGACGGGCCAATTCATCGGGCATGGTCATCACCTCCTCGTCCTGCCTGCCTGGGGTTGCCTGCGCTTTCCAAAGGCATTGAAAGCCACAATCGCCTCGATAAACCGCACCAACCGCTCAAAGTCTCGTTCATCCTGAACGAGAGAGATCTTGTCCATAACGGCGTTGCACACGTCCCTCAGTTTGCCGTGCTTGGAGGCCGTCCAGGCAAGCTCGACTTCGAGAAACCGCACACGGTCCCGGTCGAAGGCGCGCTGCTGCAGGAACTCACGCTGAAGCCTCTTGAAGGAGCTCAGGATCTTATACAGCTGGGTGCGGACGGCCTCCTCCTGCCCAATTCCCGCGAGACCCTCCGCTGCCGTTAAGAGCTCCTCCGCCGGCCACTTCTTCAAGGGCTTGAGCCCTTCGCCTTCTTGTTCTTGCGCCGTCGGCTGACTCATGTCGATTCCGCCTCCTTTCTCGCTCCTTTGCTCTCCATGAGATCTCCCCGGAACACCGGGGCCGAGAACGCCAGCCCCGAGCGGTACACCCTATGGGGGTGGCCTTCGGGGGTGACGTCCGCGAGACGGCCCCTCGGGGGACGGCCCCCCGCAAAGCGCAGGACGGAGCCCTCCCGCAGCATCCGGCACCGGCGGCGCTGGGTTGGCCGGCCCGGCCCCGTAAGGGTGGGCCACCCGCCGCGCCACGCCCACCCGTACCCGATGATCGCCTCCCTCAGCCCGCTCAGCTCCTCCTCAGCAGGGTAGTACAAAGAGAGCAAGCAGTGCGCTACGGGCTCCTTGCCCGTATCCCTGTCGGAAGACCCCGTCCCTTGCCCTTGGACGAGCGCCTTAAGCGCCGGCACCTCCTCGAGCGGCTGCCACCCGTCGCCTGCAAACTCGAACTTCCCGCAGCCGACGGCCCGCTCGCCCCCGATGCCCAGCTCCCCCAGCAGCTCCAGGCACGCCTTGAGCGGCTTCTCCAGCTCCGGATCAAGCGTCACGAGGAAGTAGAGCCCGCCTTCCTTGGGGTACTCCACGAGGCCGCAGTGGTAGAGGTTCGAGGCGTGGTTGAGCCGACCGATCCGCACCCGCGGCACCAGCGTTTCGTAATACAACCGGCGGCCCGCGAGCTCCTCCAGCCCCCGGAGGGCCTCTCGATCCAGCCCCTCTCCCAGCCATTGCGTCAGCGTCTCGGCCGGGATGAACTCCAAGTCCTTAAGCGGGCTCTTGCGCATCTCCTCCTCGATCTCTTCGGCCTCGGTCTGGGACGGAGGGGCCTCGGGGCCGGGGACGGAAGGGCCCGCATAGGGGGAAATGTAGGGCTTCGGCGCGTAGAAGTGCTCTCGGTCGTAGGGGTAGGCCGAGGTGAGCACGAACGGGGGCTCGAGGGCCTCCGACCCCATTGCATTCTCGCGGGGGAAGGCCTCGAGGAGCTCTTCTAGGCTCTCGCCGCCGTATGCCTCGGCCCAGGCGTGACAGATCGCGCTGAAGAGCGTGTCCGAGGGGATGTAGGGCATCACACCCTCCACCCCGACGCCCGGCTCCCCGATATGAAGCGGGGTGCGGAACCGAAGCTTCACCACCCAGGTCCCCCGACGGGAGGGTGCCGCGCCCCCGAGGCGGAGGGAAAGTGGGCGGCGTTCCGGGATCCGCGAGCGAAGCCGGGGCAGATCCTCGACGAAGTCCTTGAAGCTGCGATAGGCGTCTCTCCCCTCATCCTCAGGCCCTTTGGCCCTCTGCAGGGCTCCGCGTTCGGGATCGGGCCAGCACATCTCCGCCCTTTGGATGTGGATCGCCACGGCCCCATAGCCCCGGGAGCCGCCGCCCCCCAGATGGTCGTGCTCCAAGAGCGCCAGGCTCATTAGCAGATTCCGCAGGTCCTCCTCCAGATGATCGAGGTTCTGCAGGAAGTAGGTCAGTCGCAGGCGGAAGGTCGTCCCGGCGGGGATCCGCTCGAAGCTGCGCGGGTTGGCCGCTTGGGTGGCCCGATCCAGCGCGTTCTCCGTCTTGATCTCCGTCTCCCACTCCGCGGGGACGGGGATCGGGGCGAGGTCCTCCACGTGCAGGCGGCCGGGGAGGGCCCGCTCCACCCGGCCGGGGACGGGGGTGTTCCCGAAGAGGCGGCAGACGGGGCAGTCCTCCCGGCCGCAACTGTGGATAGCGATCTGGATCTCCTCCGCCTCGGGCTCCGGGGCAGCTGGGGTCTCAACTACAGGGAAGAACTCCGCCGCCGGTCTGGCCTGTTCGGGGTAGACGGCCCGCTCCAGAAGGGCCCGCAGCTTCCCTCGGAGGGAGGCCCCGGGGATGTAGGGCCGACCGTCCGAGCGCCTGCGGACCAGCGGCGCGTCGGTCCGCCCGACCACGAACGTCTCCACCAGCGCGCCGACGTGCAGCCCCGTCTTGCACCTCAACGTGCCGTGCAGAATCAACAGCGCCTTTAAGGGGTCCATTTCTGCTTCCATCTCCGCCTCCACTTCCCTCCCACTCGGCTCAAGCCCCCTCCTCGGCCCTGCCCTCGACCTCGGCCCGGGAGCGCATCTCCAGCCAGACGAGCGCCGGGTGCAGGTAGCAAAGCGTCGAGAACTTCTTGAGCTTTTCGGCCAGCTCTTGGAACTTAGCCTGCTTGACCTTCTCTACGTCCACGCGGCTTAAGGTGAAGAGCAGCGCCGGCAGGGAGAGCTGGCCCCGCTGGCGCACGACGTCCACCACCTGGAAGAGGTTGCGCAAAAAGCTCTTGGGGACGGCCAGATCCCAGTCCTCCCCAAGCTGCCCGTTGCCCAGGGCTTCGGCCATCTCTTGGGCCAGCTCCAGGCAGCTTCGGGCGCTCACTTCCCCCTCCCCCGTCCAGGGGAGTGCTTCCGGGCGGCGCTTCTCAAGATTTTGAGGCTCAAAGAGGGTCGCCGGGTAGAAGAGGGCGAAGCTGTCCTTCTTGCGACCCGCGTGCTCGTTCTCCTTGGCTACCTCGAGGGCCTTCTGGGAGAAGCGGGCCATCTGGTAGAGCGGGAAATTCTCCGGCTCGACGATCAGCCCCGCGGAGAGCGTCGCCCGCCCGCCCGTGTACGCCTCGAAGGCGGCGTGGATGTCGAAGGCCAGCTCCACCATGTCGTGCCAAGCCCCCACGACGAAGAGATCGTCCCCGCCGGAGTAGATAACGATCGCCTGGCGCTTCGGCTTTGCGCCTTCCGGCTCAGAGACCAGCCGGGTTTCCGTCCCCTGGGGGAACGCCCCTTCTCCAACGCGGCAGAGCTCGTTGAGGTGGAGCTTGAAGAAGCGGTTGAGCGCCCGGGAGAGAGCCATCCGGGGCGCGAGGGCTCGGCACCGCCGTTGGACGAAGATGTCCCCCAGGTTGTCCACGTCCATGCGCAGCACGCCCAGGCAGGGCAGACCTCGGGCCTTCCCCGCGAGGTCCTTGAACTCCAGGGGGACGCCCGCTCCGATCCGTTCCTCCGGGGCGTCCGGTCCGCCCACGGCCCCGAAGTCCGGGTAGTTCCCCAGGGCCAGCGGTCGGACCGGGGCCCGGCCCAACCGCTCGTTCTTGTACCAGTCCAGCTCCCATCGGTTCACGACGAAGGCCCACAGCACGTCTTTCGCATCAATGCCGAACTCGTAGTCTGTGGGGCAGGCCTCCTCCGGACGCCGCTTGGGCATTGGGAAGAGGTAGTAGCGGTCCTTTTCGTCCCCTTTGTTCCCGACCAGGGCGGGCAGCTTCAGGAAGACCTTCTGGGGCTTCTTGGGGCGCTCCGCCGTGCAGAGCACGTACCGCACGTAGAAGAGGTGCTCCCCCAGGTGGTACAGACCGCGGCAGAGGGGACAGCCCTTTACATTCTGTGCGGGCGGGGGCAGGGGGCTGAGCAGCGCGATCCGATGGCAGATCTCGCACTCATCGACGCCCAAATCCTCGTCCTTGAGGCAGTCCTCGCACCCTTGGAGCTCCTCTCCCTGCCACTCGAGGACCTGTGGAGTCTTGGGGGCCCCGCACCAGGCGCAGCGATCGTCTTGAAGTTCCGATCGGGAACGCTCTTCCGTAGGCGGCTCCGGCCGGAGGAACGCCTCCCAATCCGACGGCTGTGTTAGGGTCTCCTCGGCAAAGCGCTGCCCCTTGAGCGCCCAGAGCGCGCGCACCAGCTCCCGGGCCCTTTCCGCCAGCCCTTCTGCGTCGACCAGCTCCTCCCCGGAGAGCGCTACGGAGTCCAGGGCCAAGTAGAGCCGCCCGTCAAGCTGCTCCAGCAAATAGCGATTGAGCCTCTGCCGGACCGACTCTAAGACCTCGTGCGTGCCTTGGGTGTTCGGCAGGAGCAGGTTGAAGACGGCGCCGCTGCTGACCAACACTTGAGCCGAGGAGAGCCCCAAGGCGTGCAGGATCTCCTGGACCACGTGCTCGGTGAGCAGCTCCAGGAAGAACGAGCGGCCCCGCAGCGCCTTGAGCGCCCCCTTGGAGGTGATCCGATAGATGAACTCCTGGACGCCGGAGAAGTCCCCGCCCACCAGCCGATACCTCGGCGCGTTCCGATCGCGGATCTGTGACTCGTCGGCCCCCGAGCCCAGCGTGGCGTGCAGGCAGCTCGCCACGGCCGCCGTGAGCTTCATCTGGTCGAAGAGCGAGACGGCCCGCCGCCCCTTGTCTGCCCCTTGCGCGAGATGAGGGATGGAAGAGCAGTACTTCTCCAAGAGGACGAGGGCCAGCTCCGGATCTAGATTCTCCTTGATCGCTTCGCACTCCTCGCAAAAGCCCTTCCAAAGCGTCTTGTAGGTCTTCTGCATCTCCTCCGGCTGGGGCCGGTCGGCGGTCGGGTAGGCGCAGACGTTCGACGCGGCGTGCGGGCGGACCCACAGCTCTAAGGTGTTAAGGGGACGGCCTTCGGGGGGATCAACGAGGGAGAAGAGGGAGGCGAGCGGCTGGGCTGTCCCTTGGGAGCCCTCCGGCTCCTCCGGGAGGGGAGCGTCGGGAGAAAGCCCGGTCGCGATCCGGGCGGCCTCCTCCAGGAGGGCGCGGAAGCGGGCGTCCTCAAGCGTCTCCGCGATCCCTGCGAACGTCCCGTTCAGTGAGCGGAGCCACTCCGTCCCCTCTTCGAGGAAGGAGCCGGACCTTAGCTCCCCTCGGATTCGGAAGCGGCCGATCTCATAGAAAAGACTTGACAGCGTAATCATCTCCGCCTCGTTCATGCGAACCTCTTCTGTGTGCACAAGTGATTAACGTAGCATAACCGCGACTTAATAGGCAAAACTGGGATCTGGACGTCTGCTCCGTTGTCCCCCTACCTGTCCCGTCCACCGCTCGTCTATCCCTCCCAAAGGCGCAAGAGGAGTTCAACTTCCTGTAGCGCTTGGAGCCGCTTCCGCAGCTGGGTGAGCTCCTCCTGCGCTTGAGCGTCGGGAACCCGCTCCAGGCGGGGATGGAAGAGCCCTCCCTCCACAAGCTGCAACAGGAGGGAGAACCCTCCGAAGACCACGGCTCCCGGCGTGCCTCCCAACAGGCCGCCCATGGCCGTGAGAATCACCCCCGCTCCGAGGAGCTTCCCGTCGTAAGTCCACGCTTGTCGGAACGCCCGGCGCTCGAGGTCCGCGATTCGCCGGCGAAGGGATTCCTCCTCTTCGTCCAGCGAGGGAAGGCGCCCAGCGCCGCGAACTCGGGTCTCCAGCAATGTCGGGCCGAGTGCCGAGCGCACCACGATCTGGGCCTCCAGAACGCCCGGCGCTACCTCTTCGAGTTGCAGATCGAGGAATGCATCGGCTGCGGCTCCTGCTCCTGCATCTGAACCAAGAAGCCAACCGAGTTCCGTAGACCGTGCCAGGCGCTCCTCTACATGTCGTAGAAGGTGGTCAAGATCAACCCCCACCGTTCCCGGGATCTGCCCCCAGCGCCCACGGGCGAGGGAGAGTCCCGGATCCAGGAGGCGGCGCTCCAGTTCCCCGCCGATTGCGATCGCCAGGGCCGTGTAAGGGCTCGTGATCTGGATTTGGCTGCGGAAGCTCCCGGCTTCCATCTCCAGACCGGCTGCTTCGAACAGACCTTGAAGGGCTTTGGGATTTACGCCCTGCACTTCCCGAGCCCAAAGGAGCTGACCTGTGATCGGGTCGGCCAGCTCGAGGAAGACCTTGGCAAACAAGTCTTCCGTGAAGCCGTGTCGGAAGCCGTCGTCCACGACCTCCGCGCGGAGCAAGCCCTGGACCCCCTGTCGGAGCCGAGTGAGTCCTTCTTCATTCGCTTGTCTTCCTTTCAACCCTAGGGCCGCGCGGCCGAGGGGGAGGGGCGTTGTTCGGTCGAAGCCCGCTTCTTCCAGGAGTCGCTCTAGCTCCGCGGGGGAGACGTACTCAAACCGCGAAGAGGCGACCAAGCGGGCGGCAAGCCGTCCTTCCACGTCGGCGAGGATCGCGACCCGAACGACTTCCGAGGGGACCTCGGCCACGAGTGCCTCGAAAGCCTGCGTGAACGCGTTCTCCAAGCTAATACGAGCGGCCCTCATCGACGGGCTGCCTTCCTGGGCGTTGACCCCCACGCTCCCGGCTGCGACGATCGTAATCGTAACGGCTACAGCAGCTGCCATCGCGGCCACCGCGGCCGCAGCAAGGGCGCGTCCTCTTAAGCCTAAGCCTCGCCTTGCGCAATCCCCGTGCCTGAAGACCACCTTAGACCCCCTTTCTTTCCCGTTCCCGATTCCGACCCGGATTCGGACTCACGTTTGCGCTTCTCCTTCAACTTTGGCTTGGGCCTTGGCCTGAGTACCTTTCCCCACCCGCCCCCGTTGGGGAAGGGACTGCCATCGGCGCGGGTGAAGAGCAGGATGCTTTCAAACTCTTGAGGGCTGGTGGGGACTTGAGCCTTGAGGGCCCGCAGGACGGCGTCCAAGTGCTGGTGCAGTTCAACGTGTCTGTGGAGGCGTTCCCGAGCTGCCTCAAGCTCTTCCATCGCGCCCTCGACGCCCCGCTCGTGGAAGAGACGACGCCAATGGTCCAAGATGCCCTGCCGAGTAGGGAAATGAGCCCGGAGGAACTCTTGAACCCTGGCGATGCCATTCAACCGTATGCCGTTCACGTCATACCAACTGGTGCTCCGACCCACCGGGTGGATCCAGCCGGAGGCCAAGCCCAGCAGCAACCAGTTCCCTTCAACCTCGTCCCACGGCTGGGTGTAGTTGAGCGTGAAGCGCGTCTGCCAGTCGCGCTGGGGGAAGGCCGGGCGCTTCCCCTCCTGCTCGCGCCGCTCCACGGCGGCGGCCGCCTGGGCCGCGCAGCTCAGGGCACAAATCGGGATGTGATGCCAGGCCATCAGCGCGATGACCTTCTGCTCGTCATGGTGCTCGGCGGCCTGGATCCCGAGCTCTTGGTCAATTCCCCGAGGAGTGGCAAAGCTCAGGGTCTCCTCAGGCGGGTTGTCGAGTACCAGCTCGTTGATCCCCGTAAAGGGGATCATGTGCCTCCGGGCGATACGCCGGAAGAACTGAGCCGGGGT
>JALUUA010000265.1 GCA_027021605.1 Candidatus Bipolaricaulota bacterium
GTCCATGAGGCCCCCGAAGGCGTATCTGGCACTGGAGGACGGGACGGTTTTCGAGGGCGAGCCCCTGGGGGCCCGGGGCACCGTCTGCGGCGAGGCGGTCTTCAACACGGGCCTTACCGGCTACGTGGAGGTGCTTACGGACCCCTCGTACGCGGGCCAGATCGTGGTGATGACCGCCCCCCACATCGGGAACGTGGGGGTCACCTACGAGGACCTCGAGGCCGAGGAGCCCCATCTGTTGGGCTTTATCGTCCGGGAGGCGAGCCCCGTCGTCTCCAACTGGCGCGCTCAGATTTCTCTAGATGAGTTCTTGAAGGCCCACGGGATCGTGGGGATGACGGAGGTGGACACCCGCGCCCTCACCCGCCACCTCCGTGAGCACGGGGCCCTCCGAGCTTGTCTCTCCTCCGAGATTGCAGATCCCCAAGCGCTTATAGAGAGAGCCCGGGAAGCGCCCCTGATCTCCGAGTTGCCTCTCGTGGAGGAAGTCACGGGCCCCGAGCCCCGACTTTGGGACGACCCCCTCGACCCCGCATGGCTCCTCTCCCCCTCGACCTCAAACTCGAAAGCCCCGCAAGAGCTGCACGTGGTCGCCTACAACTTCGGGATCAAGCACAACATCCTGCGGCACCTTCGGGACCGCGTGGGGCGCGTAACCGTCGTCCCCGCCCACGCTTCGGCCTCGCACGTCAAGCGCCTCCGGCCCGATGGGGTCTTTCTCTCGAACGGCCCCGGCGACCCCGAGAGCCTCCCTTGGGCCATTCGCGAGATCGAGAAGCTGATCGCGTGGGGGGTCCCGATCTTCGGGATCTGCCTGGGGCATCAGCTCTTGGGGCTAGCCCTCGGGGCGCGGGCGTATAAGCTGAAGTTCGGTCACCACGGGGCGAACCAGCCCGTAAAAGACCTACAAACGGGCCGAGTCGAGATCACCACCCACAACCACAACTACGCTTTGAAGGACCTCCCCGAGGAGCTGGAGGTCACCCACGTGAATCTAAACGAC
The DNA here is from genome assembly GCA_027021605.1 of Candidatus Bipolaricaulota bacterium. Classification (GTDB taxonomy): domain Bacteria; phylum Bipolaricaulota; class Bipolaricaulia; order RBG-16-55-9; family RBG-16-55-9; genus JALUUA01. Next base: position 1,004 of record JALUUA010000265.1, read on the forward strand.
GGCACGATCGAGGGGCTGCGCCACCGCAGGCTCCCCCTCTTCAGCGTGCAGTATCACCCCGAGGCCGCGCCCGGACCCCACGACTCCCTCGGGCTCTTCGATCGCTTCGTTCAGAGGATGCTTCAACATCGAAGGAAACCGAAGGGGGAAGCGCAGGGTGCCGAAGCGCAAGGACCTTAGGCGGATTTTGGTGATCGGGTCCGGCCCCATCGTGATCGGCCAGGCCGGGGAATTCGACTATTCGGGCACCCAAGCCTGCAAGGCCCTTCTGGAAGAGGGCTACGAGGTGATCCTCGTAAACAACAACCCCGCCACGATCATGACGGATCCCGAGTTCTCCACCCGGGTCTATCTCGAACCCCTCATCCCCGAGGTTCTCGCAAAAATTATCGCAAAGGAGCGCCCGGACGCCCTCTTGCCCACGGTGG
>JALUUA010000266.1 GCA_027021605.1 Candidatus Bipolaricaulota bacterium
GGCGACCTGCTCGATCTCTTGTTCGGTGAGGAAGGGGCTGGCGGCGAAGCCCCAGGCCCCCTTGTACAGCACCCGGATGCCGAAGCCCTCGTCTTGGTGCTGGGTGAGGGCGGCGACTTGGCCGTTTCGCACCAAGATCCGCTCGGAGCGGTGCCGCTCCCAGCGGGCGTCGGCGTACTCCGCGCCCTGGGCTTTGAGGGCTTGGAGGGCGGCTTGGAGCGCCTCCTTAACTTGAACTTGAACTTGAAGCCGCATGCTCTCCATCCCCATCGGAACCTTGGGCCTCCTTTGCCAAGAATCTCTCCATCTCGCGCACGAACTCCTTCGCTCGGTCCAGCGCCTTGTGAGCTCGGGACTCATCCACACGACCGGGCGTATCATAGTCACCGACCATTCGCAGGTCGAACGCGTCCAGAAGGTAGCGATGCAAGTGATTGGGCACCTTCCCCGGCCGGACCAGGTGTTGACCAAATCCCGCGATTACCCCTGCGTGTTTGGAGAAGGTCAACCCCAGCCGAAGGAGAGCCGCCTCCGCGGCGTAGAACATCGCGTAGTAGCTGCGCGAGGCGGAGAAGCCGTAAAATCCCCGCTCGAGGAGCAACTGAGCGGCTTCCAAGCTCTCCCGCGCTTTCTGAAGCAGGCTTTGAATGTCACGAACCTCAGGGCTCCCCGGGTCTTGCGCCATCAGAGGGTCACACCCTCCCGCCTAACGTTTAAAAAGAGAGGTGAACGACCCTTGAGGAACTCCTCCTCCCCGACGAGGAGCACGGAGAGGACGACGTGGTACTTCAAGGACAGCTCGAAGATCAACCCCGAGAGGCTCTCCCGCTCGGCTAAGGGGTCTTCCACCCGATCGAGCACCACCATCACGTCGACGTCCGACCCCTCGACCGCCTCCTCTCGGGCGTACGACCCATAGAGGACTACCCGCCTCAGGCGCTCACCATAGATCCCTTGCAAAGCTTCTTTAAGCTCTCGCAGCAAAGAGTCAACTCTCCCTTTGGACATCGCCGTCTTCTAATTTACCCCAAATACGCCCTGCGCCAGTCCCGCGCCGGGACGAGCGTCTCCTTGATGGCCCGCGGGCTGGTCCACCTGACGATATTCAGCCAGAAGCCCGCCTTGTCGTTCGTCCCCGAGTGGCGCGCCCCGCCGAAGGGCTGCCTCCCCACGATCGCCCCGGTCGGCTTGTCGTTGATGTAGAAGTTTCCGGCTGCAAATCTCAACACCCTTTCGGCTAACGCGATCGCTCGACGGTCCTTGGCGAAGATCGAGCCCGTGAGCCCATATTCCGTCGACTCGTCGCAGAGCTTCAGCGTTTGTTCGTACTGATCGTCCGGGTAGACGTAGACCGTGAGCACGGGGCCGAAGATCTCCTCGCAGATGAGCTTGCCGCGCGGGTTCTTCGTGAGCACGACCGTGGGGTGGACGAACCAGCCCTTCTCGTCGCTGTATTCGCCGCCGTAGACGATCTTGTACTCGTCTTGGTGGGCTTTGGCGTGCTCGATGTATCCCACGATCTTCTCGTAGGCGTCTTGGGTGATGATCGCGCCCATGAACACGCTGAGGTCCTCCACGGGGCCGACCTTCAGCTTGGGGAGTTCTTCGAGCATCCTCTGCTGGATCGTGGGCCAGAGGCTCTCGGGGACATACAGGCGCGAGGCGGCGGAGCACTTCTGGCCCTGGTACTCAAAGGCCCCCCTTAGCGTGTTGGCCACGACCTCCTCGGGATCTGCAGACGGGTGCACGAAGATGAAGTCCTTGCCGCCCGTCTCGCCCACGATGCGCGGGAACGTCTTGTAGTGCGGCAGGTTCTGGGCGATCTGCTGCCAGAGCCGCACGAGCGTCTCGTAGCTGCCCGTGAAGTGCAGGCCCGCCAGGGCGGGGTGCTGCAGCACGACGTCCCCGTGCCGCCCCGAGAAGGGCACGAACTGAATCACACCCGGCGGGAGGCCCGCCTCCAGGAGCACCTGCATGATGCGGTAGTTCGCCAAAAGCACGGAGCGAGAAGGCTTCCAGAGCGCGACGTTCCCCACGAGCGCGGGGGCCGTCGGGAGGTTGCCCCCGATCGAGTAGAAGTTGAACGGCGGGATCGCCAACACAAAGCCCTCCAGGGGGCGCCAATCCAGGCGGTTGACCTCGCCGGGCGCCTGATCGGGCTGCTGCTCGTACAAGAACTGCATGTAGTACGCGTTGAACACCCAGAAGTCGACCAGCTCGGCCAGGTCGATCTCGGCCTCGAAGGGCGTCTTGGACTGGTTGGCCATGATGGCCGCGATGTTCTCAATCCTCCGCGGCCCGGCCAGCAAGTCCGCCGCTCTTCGAAAGACGGCCGCCCGCTGGTAGCCGTCGAGCGCGGCCCACTCCTTTTGCGCCTCCAGGGCGCCCTCGATCGCCCGCTTCAGCTCCTGTTCCCTTGCGAGATGGACCCGTGCGAGCACCCGCTGGTGGTCGTGGGGACAGCGCACCTCGTAGATCTCCCCGGTCTCGACGGGCTCCCCGTTGATGATCAGGGGGATCTCCTCCGTCTTCGTCTTCAGCTCTTCCAGGGCGTTCAGGAGCCGGTCGCGCTCCGGGGTGCCGGGCGCGTAGCTTAGAATGTGATCCATCTCGTTCTTCGGCTTTCCAAAGTCCCAACGGATTTCCATGGTCATCCCTCCCGTACGCTACGGTAGCAGAAATCTCCCGTTGAGTCCAGGGTCTCCCTTCGTGCTTAGTCTCCCTCCAGGAACACGCGCCGTAGGGCCTCTCGGTAGACCTTTCCCAGCGGGTTCCGCGGCAGTTCTTTGAGAACGCGCAGAACGCGGGGGCATTTATAGCGGGCCAACTGCCCTCTGCAGAACGCGATCAGCTCCTCAGGCTGTAGCGAAGATCCTTCCCGGAGAACGACGGCGGCGGCGACCCGCTCCCCCCACTCCTCGTCGGGCAGGCCCACCACGCAGACCTCCTCCACGTCCGGGTGGGCGAGGAGAACCCGCTCGACCTCCTGGGGATAGACGTTCTCGCCGCCCGTGACGATGCGCTCGTCCCGGCGCCCGACCACCCAAAGATCTCCCTCGTGGTCGAGATAGCCCCGATCGCCCGTGTGGAGCCAGCCCTCCTCGTCGATGGCCCGTCGGGTGCCCTCGGGGTCGCCGACGTAGCCGCGCATCACCGTCGGACCCCGCACGAGGACCTCGCCGACCTCTCCCACGTCGGCGTCCCACCCGCTCTCGTCCGCAACCCTTAGCTCGGTGAAGGGGAGGGGCTTCCCTACGGTCCCCGGCTTCTCCCGCACGAGCTCGGGTGGGGCTGTCGCGACTTGGGAAGCGGCTTCCGTAAGCCCGTACGTGAGCGCGATGGGCCAGCGGGCCTCCAAGGCCCGCTCCAAGAGCTTGGGGGGGATCGCCGCTCCGCCGATCAGCGCGACCCTCAGCGTCGGCGGGGGGGGCCGGTCGCCCCAGACGTCCAGCAGACGGTGGAGCATCGTGGGCACGAGCGAGACGAGCGTGACCCCATCGCGCTCCAGGGACTCCGCGACGGCCTCGGGGTCAAAGCGCTCGTGGAGCACGATTGCCGTGCCGTACAGGCACGAACGGAACACGATGCTGAGCCCGCCCACGTGGCAGAGGGGCATACCCAGCAGCCAGCGGTCATTGGGCTGCACGCCCAAGCGGAACGCGGAGCCCAGGGCGCTCCAGAAGAAATTCTCGCGCGTGAGCATCGCCCCCTTGGGCTCGCCCGTCGTCCCCGAGGTGAAGACGATCGCCTGCACCGCTTCCGCGTCTCGAGCCTGCGGATTGCGGGAAAGCTCCCTAGAAGCATCCTCGGGGCCGGAGGGGGGAAGCTCACGAAGTTCCTCCAGAAGCAGCAAACGGCAGCCCTTGGGACGCGCGGCCTCGGCCTGCGACCGAGTCGACCGCGAGCACAATAGCCCTGTGCATTCAGCTCGTTTCAGCTGAGCGTTTAGCTCCTCGGGGGTCAAGCGGGTATTTAGGGGCACGAGCACGGCTCCCAAGCGGGCCAGGGCGTGGATCGTCTCCACGTATTCAGGAGAGTTGGAGAGGAGGACGCCGACGGGGTCACCCGACTTTACGCCTGCTGCCCTCAACCGGACTGCCAGGCGGGAGACGCGCTTGTCCAACTCACGAAAGGTCCAGCATTGGTCTTCCCAAATCAGGGCGATCTTGTGCGGAGAAGAGCTGGACTGGACAGTGAGCAGGTCATTGCATTCCATGAGGCGGAAGCTTGCGAGCCCTCCTTGATCATCGGTACATGCTCATGCCCTTGGAGTATAGGTTCTCCCCCAAGTGCCGGTCAATCGGAGCCCGCTTCCCCGAAGTCCAGATCGCTCTGCAGCCGATGGAATCCCCATCCCCGTAGCGCCTCTGGAACTCACCTTCGGTCGGTTGGGAGGAAGGGAGGGAGTAGGATCTCGCTACGAAAACGGGTACAATGAGCTGAGGTGAAGAGAGATGGCCAAAGGGACGGCGGGCAAGACGGTTGCCGCCCATCCCCACGTCGAGCGCAAGGCCGGGGTCTGCGGGGGGGAGCCGGTCATCCGCGGGACCCGAATCCCCGTGTCGTTGATCGCCCTGCTCGAGAAGTCGGGCAAGACCGTCGATGAGATCGTCGCCCTCTACCCTCATCTGACACATGCTCAAGTGTACGATGCTTTAGCCTATTACTACGACAACCGGGAGGAGATCGACCGCTACCTCCGAGAGGGTAGCGAGGCGGAGATCCGCAAGGCGTATGAGAACGAGCCTTGGCTCAAGTGAAGCTCTACCTCGACGAGAACCTCCCGCCGACGCTGGCCGTGGTCCTAAGGAGCCGCGGCTACAACGTGGTCAGCGCCCACGAAGTTGGCATGAGAGGCAAGACGGACGAAGAGCAGCTCGAGTACGCCGCAGCGCAGGGGCGGGTGCTGCTCACCTTCAATGCGCGGCACTTCGCGCCGCTGGCGAAGCGCTATTTCGAACAGGGCCGGGAGCATCCCGGAATCGTAGCCTCGACGAGCGTGGAGCTGCGTGAGCTGGTTCGACTCACAACGAACCTGCTGGAGCGGGCGAAGCCCGAGGACTTGAAGAACGGCTTCGTCTGGCTGCAAAGCTACCGAGGATCGGGCTGAGCTTCGGTGATCTCGAGAAGCTTCACCCCTTCGTCTAAGACCTGCTACAGCATCAACCCCAGCCCCAGCAGCGCACTGTAGAGGAAGCTCAGCCGGGCCGTCCGGGCCAGCGCTCGGTTGAGGGTTTCGCCGTCGGCAATGGGCGTCTTCCCCAGCGTCCGAAGAAGCCCCAGCGCCCAGGGGAGGGAGAGCCACGGCAACAATACGCTTGCGGGACGCACCTCCGCCAGCCACACCCCCAGGGGCACAACATAGGCGCTCATCAAGAGCAGCGCGTACTCCAAGCGCGTCCCGCGCTCCCCCAGCAGGACGGCCAACGTGCGCTTGCCCGCCTCGCGGTCCGTGTCCAGGTCGCGGAAGTTGTTCACCACCAAGATGGCCGTCACAAGCGCCCCCACGGGGACGGCCCATACGAGCGCCTCCCACGAGAACGTTAAAGCTTGGACGTAGTACGTCCCCACGACGGCCACGAGACCGAAGAAGAAGAACACGAGTAAGTCCCCAAGCCCGCAGTGCCCCAGTGGGAAGGGGCCCCCACTGTAGAGCAGCGCACAGAGCAGGGCCGCTGCCCCGATGAGCAGAATGGGCCACCCTGCTACGGCCACAAGATAGAGCCCCACGAGCGCGCTCAGCCCGAAGACGACCGCCATCCCCAGGCGCATCTCCCGGGGCGAGACGAGTCCGCTTTGGGTCACTCTTAATGGCCCCTTGCGCCCCGGACGATCCACGCCCTTGGCCCAGTCGAAGTAGTCATTGGCGAAGTTTACGCCAATTTGCAGCAACAAGGCCCCCAGGAGCGCAGCTACCGCAGGCCCCAAGCGGAAAGTCCCGTCGGCGTAGGCGAGGGCCGTCCCCACTAGGACGGGCGAGAGGGCCGCCGGGAGGGTCTTGGGCCGCGCGGCCCAGAGCCAGACCTTCCACTTGGGTTGCGCTTTTAAGGCCGCCACGGGTACTTCTTAAAGTCGGGCTCCCGCTTCTCCAAGAAGGCGTTCCGGCCCTCCTGCCCCTCCTCCGTCATGTAGAAGAGCATCGTCGCGTTGCCCGCCAGCTCCAAAAGCCCGATCTGCCCGTCACAGTCTGCATTAAACGCCGACTTCAAACAGCGAATCGCGATCGGGCTCTTCTTTAAGATCTCGCGGGCCCACGCCACGCCCTCCACCTCCAGCTCCTCCAGGGGCACCACCTTGTTGACCAGGCCCATCTCCAGCGCCTCCTGGGCGGTATATTGCCGACAGAGATACCAGATCTCGCGGGCCTTCTTCTGGCCCACGATGCGCGCTAGGTAACTAGCCCCGAGCCCGCCGTCGAAGCTGCCCACCTTGGGGCCCGTCTGCCCGAAGACGGCGTTGTCCGCCGCAATAGTCAAATCGCACACGACGTGGAGGACGTGGCCGCCGCCGATAGCGTAGCCCGGCACCAGGGCGATCACCACCTTGGGGATCGAGCGGATGATCTTCTGCAGCTGGAGCACGTTCAGGCGTTGGACCCCTTGTTCGTCCTTGTAGCCCGCCTCGCCCCGCACCCGCTGATCGCCCCCCGAGCAGAAGGCCCACTTCCCGTCTTGAGCGGGACCGTTGCCCGTAAGCAGCACGACCCCGATGCGGGGGTCGTCCCAGGCGTCGTTAAACGCTTCGATCA
>JALUUA010000267.1 GCA_027021605.1 Candidatus Bipolaricaulota bacterium
CACGGGCCACGGGACGTTCCTGCTGGGGGCTTACACGGGCTTTCGCGACCTGAAAGCGGCGGGCGCGGTCGAAGAGCTGCCGCAGCTGGTCGCGGTCCAGGCCGAGGGCTGCGCTCCCCTCCATGAAGCCTTTCGCCGGGGCTCGGAGGACGTTTCTCCCAACTTCTCGGCGGGAGAGACGATCGCGGAGGGAATTCGCATCGTGAGACCCCCGAGGGCCCCGGAGCTCCTCCGGGCGATTCGCGAGACGGGCGGCACCGTCGTGGTCGTGACGGACGACGAGATCCGCGAGGCCCGGAGGGCGTTGGCGCATCGGGGGCTCTTCGTGGAACCCACGTCTGCTGTGGCGTTCGCGGGCTATCGCAAGCTCTGGAAGAACGCAGAGCTTCGCGAGCCCGCGGTGATCCCGCTTACCGGGCATGGGCTGAAAGCGCCTGCCCTTCCCTAAGATCGTGCTCTCCCCGGGGGTTGACACCCCGGGGGAATTCCCCGACAATACAGCCGACATGGGCGAGGGCACACCCACCCCGGAGCGGAAGCGGGCGCACGTGTGGATCTCGGGCCGGGTGCAGGGCGTCTTCTTCCGGGCGCACACCGCCGAGCGGGCCCGGCAGCGGGGCGTTGCGGGCTTCGTGCGCAACCTCCCGGACGGCCGGGTCGAAGCCGTCTTCGAGGGGGACGCCTCCGCCGTGGAGGAGATGGTCGCCTGGTGCCACCAGGGCCCGCCGCGGGCCCGTGTCGAGAGCGTCGAGGTGCGGTGGGAGGAGCCCCGCGGCGATTCGGTCGAGTTTCGGATCCTGCGGTAGCCTAACGAGTTCTCAAGGAGCCCCCAAGAAAACGGGAAATTCATCTTCAGAGAAGGGAAGGACCCCTATGGCAGCACAAGCCCAAGAGGAGCGGGAGCGCGGGCGGGAGCACGGCCCCGAGGAAGGGGAGCGGGAGTTCACCTTCAGCCGCTTTGCGCGTCAGGACTTTTATAAGGCCGTCAACGCCCACCTCATCCAGCTCCTGGACGTGGAGCCCGGGATGCGGGTGGTCGATTTGGCTTGCGGGACGGGGGCAGTCACGAAGCTCCTGTTGGAGCGGCTGCAGGGCCTGCGGAACAGCGTGATCGTCGCCGTGGACGCCTCCGCCGAGGCGCTGGAGATCGCCCGGCGCGAGATCTCCCGGACGGCCTCGACCGCCGTCAGCTTCGTCCAGGCCCGCGCCGAGGAACTGGCCGAAAAGCTCAAGGAGACCGTCGACGCCGTCGTCTTCTGCAACGCCATTCACTTGGTCGAAGACAAAGCCCAAGCGTTGAGGGAAATCGCCCAGCTGCTCAAGCCCCAGGGGCAGTTCGCGTTCAACAGCACGTTCTTTGCGGAGGCGCAGCCGCCGGAGACGGAGCGCTTCTACCTGCGCTGG
>JALUUA010000268.1 GCA_027021605.1 Candidatus Bipolaricaulota bacterium
TCTGGTAGTACACGCCGGGGCCGATTCTCAAGTGCGCTCCCTCGGGGGCTTGCCGAATCGCCTGGCCGATCCGGAGAAAACATCCCGTCGGCTCCGCGCAGGTGATCTCGATCCCGGAGATCCCCGAGGGTTGGCCCAGGAGCAGGCCCCCTGAGAGCAAAAACCCCAGCAATCTGAGGGCGAGGGCGATGGACCCTACTCCCCTCCCACGCATAGATCCCCCTTCCCGTTGCCGGTGATAACGCTACCGAGTTCGAGAGCAACCTCAATTTCCGCGGTTTTCAAGGGAAGAACCACGACCCCATCCGCCTCCCGCTCCTCCCCCGGATGACACCTCTCGACGAACAGGGCCACACCCCACCCCCCGTTGTCCACGATCGAAGCTTCCCACACCTCCGCTTGGGACGGCAGAGCTCCTTCATAAGCTTGAAGGAACAAGAGCCCATCCCCTCCGTTCTCCTCTATAGCGTCCGAATGGGAACGGAGCAGCGAGGCATTCCACACCTGGAGGCCATCCCCGCCGTTCCTGCGAATTGCGTTGTCGACGAGAACAGCCGTGGTGTACTTTAAGAGGCGGGGATCGGAGTTCAATTCCACGAATCCTCGGATGACAACCCCTTCTCTTTCGTTTCCTTCTACGAGGTTTCCTGTCAAGGTAGCCCAGCTGCTCCCTCCGATCTCTACGCCCCTACCGTTGTTTTCTATGACGTTCTCCTGAAGGAGCACATGCCCCCCAATTACGGATGCCACACCGAACAACGCGTTCTCGTAGATGCGGTTCCTTGCGAGGGTGGCTGTGACGTACGCCCAGAGCACAACCCCTCGTCGATGGGCGTACACCTGGGTCCCCTCGAGGAAGACCTGCGATCGTGCCGATGCATCGATCCCTACCGGAGCGTCATGAATCCGGCTGTTGCGGATCGTCGCTTGAACCGCGTTCGTGATGCGGATATTGGCGAACGCGTTCGGCCCAAGATCGCTGTCCTGAATGGAGATGACGCTTTCATCCTGCGCGAAGAGCCCGGTCTCGCCATTAAGAACTCGAACCCGGTCGAGTTCCGCCGCCGCCCCCAGGACCTCGATGGCGTCGGGCCGGTATGGACGCCCTTGATGATCCACGGTAGTGCGAACCAGGCGGATCTCGCTGCCCGGTTGGGCAAGTACGGTCATCCCGGCCACGGTGAGGTCGGAGAGCACCACATCGGGAGCCAGGATCTCTAGAACGGCTGAGGATCCCGGCGGTCCTTGCAGGATCGTGAGGCCCTGTCCGTCTCCCTGTAGTCGAACCGGACGGGTGATCTGTAAGGCTTCTTGATAGGTTCCAGCTAGAACTCGGACGAGCGCGCCGGGCGGGGCGGCATCTAAGGCGGCCTGCACCGAAGAGAAGGGACACCCGGAGGGGCAGACGGTCCAGTTCTCTTGAGAGAGGTATAACTCCGGTGTTCCCAGAATTGCCCCAACGGTTGCTGCCGTCAGAGCGAGCCAACTCAACGTTCTTTTCACGATGATCCCCCCTTTACCCCTTTCCCCTCCCGGGGAGCGCAGGCGCTCACGGTTCACCGATGCCCACATAAATCACGGTATCATCCGCCTCGTTAACGCAAATGCCCTTTTGCTTGCAGGCTTGCTTTGCCGCATCCTTGAGCGTGAATGAATCGTTGCAGCCTATACAAACCACATGATCCCTTCCCCCTTCATCGCGCCAAGCAATGGCGATGGGGGCACGGGTGTTTGCGTACTTCTCCGCTAGGGTTTTGACGAGTTCTTCCATAGATGAATTGTTTTGTGGGAGTTCGAGGGCGTAGGTGATTGTGCCGATATCGGCTCCGTACTTTTGCATGGCATCCTCGATTTGGATGAGCGCGGTGTCTAACTCCCCTACGATCGCATCGGCATCCGGGATCGCGTTCAAATCAACCTTCAAGAGGGATACCACGGGCCTTCCCTGCGCAAAGTTCGGATCTCTTTTCCACCAAAGCAGTGCGGTGCGCTTCCGGGCGAGGCCCGAGAGGTCATACCCCTTCAGATCCCATTCGTTGCCAATGCCAAAGAGGGAGAGCTTTAGGGTCGCTTTGGCCGCGACCTGAACGCCTGGGCGGGTAGGGTCTCGAGAGCGGTCAACGAGGAGGGAAACTTGATCCCACAGTTCTCGGACATCTTCCTCCTGTTGCCGAATATGAAGCGCGAGTAGCGTTCTCGTGCGCAGGCCCCATCCGCTGAGGTCAAAGTACCATTCCAAAAACAACAGAAGGCCCAGAATCACCCCGAGCGCAAAGGCGGCCTTGGATATCTTCCATTTGGAAAAGGGGATCACGCGCAACCCTACAACCAAACCCACGATGATGAGGAGGAATACCTCCCCTGGGCCCGCAAACTTCCCCGTCGCAAAGGCCAGGAGCGAGAGCGTCAAGCCCACCCCCACCCCGGCGACCCAGCGCCCTGCGCGCACGGAAACCTCCTTCGGTCTTCCCCTAGGGTACCCCAAGGGGAGGGGCGGCTGTCAATCCCCCCGAGGGGATTGGGGTCCGTCGTTGTCGAAGCGTTCCGTCGGGGCTCCACCGGCCGCGCGTGCGCGCTGCCCCCCCGGCGGCGTTGCGCCTGCGTTTGCGCCTGCCTCTGGGTCTGCGCCTCCGTTGCATCCCCCCATCCCGTCCGCTATGATCGCCCCCGAGAGATCCCGGCTATGATCGCCTACATCGTGCGCCGAATCCTGCTCCTGCCCTTGATCCTGCTCGGGGTCACCCTGCTCATCTTCCTCATGCTCCAGCTTTTGAACCCCTACCAGCGCCTGAGCCTCTACGTGCAGGAGTCGTCGCTGCAGCGCTTCGGGCCGGAGGACCTCGAGAAATTGATCGAGCACTACGGGCTGAACGACCCCATCTTCCTGCCCTTTACGTTCCGCCAGATCGAGATCCCCCTGGGGTTTGCCACCTTGAGGCTGGGCGACCCGGAGTGCGAAGGGATCTGCTCGTGTGCGTGCACCCCGCAGTACTTCGCCTGGCTGGGGAACGTTCTAAGGGGCGATTTGGGCTGGTCGGAGACGGACCAGATGCCCGTCTCCCAAGCGCTGCTCAGCCGCATCCCCGCCACCGCGGAGCTGGCCATCCTGGCCATCTTTCCCCTGGTCCTGGTGGGGATCACTTTGGGGATCCTCGCCGCCGTCTACCACAACCGCCCGATCGACCACCTCACCCGCTTTTTGTCCATCACGGGCTACGCCTTCCCCACGTTCGTCTTCGGGCTCCTGGCCCTGATGCTCTTCTACGGGAAGCTGGGCTGGTTCCCCCCGGGGCGGCTCTCCTCGGAGTTCAACGAGCTGATCCGCTCCGGGGACTTCCTACGCTATACGGGCATGAACACCTTGGACGCGCTTCTCAACGGACGATTCGACGTCTTCCTCGACGCCCTGAGGCACCTGGCGCTCCCGGTGCTCACGCTGTCGTACGTGAGCTGGGCCCTGATCGTGCGGATCACCCGCTCCTCGATGCTCGAGACGCTGCGGCAGGAGTATGTCACGGTCGCACGCGCCAGGGGACAGCGGGAGTGGGTCGTGATCGTAAAACACGCCGCGCGCAACGCCCTGATCCCCGTGGCGACGATCTCGGGGCTCGTGTTTGCCGGGTGGCTGAGCGGCGTGGTCATCACCGAGACCATATTCAACTACCGCGGGTTGGGACAGTTCGTCGCCGACGCCGCCGCGTCCCTGGACATCCCCTCGGTGCTGGGGTTTACGCTCTTTGCGGCCACCCTGCTCGTGGTGATGAACCTCGTTGTGGACCTCCTGTACGCGCTCATCGACCCGCGGGTGAGGCTCGAATGACTGGAATGAACTAAAATGAACTGAAATAAAATAAGCAGGGGGGCATGGAAATGCTGCGACGCCTGGTGCGCAATCCCCTTTCGTTCGCGGGGCTCGTGATCCTTCTCGGCTTTGCGCTGGTGGCGCTGCTCGCCCCCGTGCTCGCCCCGCCGGAGCGCCCCTGCCGCCCCGCCGCGGCGTACTGGGTTCCCCCGTGGGTGCTGAGCGCCGTGGGCGTGGAGGTGAGCCCGTGCAAGCCCTACCGGATGCCGCGAGACGGCTTTGCGGCCGATCCCAGGCCCCCGAGCCCCGAGCACCCCCTGGGGACGACGCCCTATCAGTACGACGTCTTCTACGGGCTCATCTGGGGGACGCGCACGGCGTTTCGCGTCGGCTTTACGGTCGTGATCGCGATTGCCCTGATCGGGGTCTTCCTGGGGGCCGTGGCGGGGTATGCGGGCCGTTGGGTGGACGAGCTGCTCATGCGCATAACGGAGATCTTTTTGGCGTTCCCCTTCCTGGTGGCGGCCATCGTGCTCACGTCGATTTTGGGGAAGGGGATCGAGAAGATCATGATCGCTTTGATCGTCTTCGGGTGGCCCACCTACGCCCGCTTGGTGCGCGGGGACATCTTGAGCATCAAGGAGCGGGAGTTCGTCCAGGCGGCCCGGGCGCTGGGGGCCCATCCCCTGCGGATCATCTTTCGCCATATTCTGCCCAACACGATCTACCCCGTCTTCGTGCTCGCGTCGTTGGACATGGGCTCCATCGTCTTGTCGGCCGCGGGCTTGAGCTTTCTGGGGCTGGGGTCGGAGCTCGGCTACGCGGACTGGGGGCAGATGATCAACTTCGCCCGCAACTTCATCACGGAGCTCGATCGCTACTGGTGGACCGTCGTCTACCCCGGGATGGCCATCGTGCTGTTCGTGCTGGGGTGGAACCTCTTGGGGGACGCGTTCCGCGACATCCTGGACCCCCGGATGCGCGGGACGCGCGCGTAGGGGCTACTTCTTTTGGTGCGGGTTCTTTGGGTTGGGTTGGTCTTGCCGGGCCTTTGCCCACTGGTCCTTGAGGGTCACGGTGCGGTTGAAGACCAAGCGCTCCGGGGTGGAGTCGGGGTCGACGCAGAAGTAGCCCAGCCGCTCAAACTGAAAGCGCTCGCCGGGCTCGGCGTCCTTAAGGGAGGGCTCCAGCTTGCAGGGGTACAGCACCTCCAGCGACTTGGGGTTGACGTTGACCTTCCAGTCCGTGCCCTCGGGGACGTCCGTGGGGTCCTCCACCGAGAACAGGCGGTCATACAGGCGGACCTCGGCGTCCAGGGCGTGCGCCGCGGAGACCCAGTGGATGGTGGCCTTGACCTTGCGCCCGTCGGGGGCGTGGCCGCCCTTCGTGGCGGGGTCGTAGGTGCAGCGCAGCTCCACCACCTCGCCGTTTGCGTCTTTGACGACGTCCACACACTTGATGAAGTACGCGTACCGCAGGCGGACTTCCCGTCCCGGCGCCAGGCGGTAGAACTTGGGCGGCGGCTCCTCCATGAAGTCCTCGCGCTCGATGTAGATCTCCCGGGAGAAGGGGATCTTCCGGGTGCCCGCCTCCGGGTCCTCGGGGTTGTTGATCGCGTCTAGATATTCCACCTGCCCCTCGGGGTAGTTCTCGATCACGACTTTTAAGGGGCGCAGGACGGCCAGCCGCCGCGGGGCCGTCTTGTTGAGGGCATCCCGGACGCATTCTTCTAAGAGCCCGAAATCCCGGCGGGCGTTCACCTTCGAGACCCCGATCCGGGTGCAAAAATCCCGTATGGCCTCGGGGGGATAGCCCCGCCTCCGCATCCCCGAGACCGTGGGCATCCGCGGGTCGTCCCAGCCCGTGACGTACCCCCCCTCGATCAGCTCGATGAGCTTCCGCTTGCTGAGGACGGTGTACGTCAAGTTCAACCGCGCGAACTCGATCTGCTTGGGATGGGGCTCCGGGAGCCCGATCGCTTTGAGGAGCCACTCGTACAGGGGCCGGTGGTCCTCGAACTCCAGCGTGCAGATGGAGTGGGTGATGCCCTCGATCGCGTCGCACTGGCCGTGGGCCATGTCGTACGTGGGGTAGATGCACCACTTGTCCCCCTGGCGGTAGTGCGGCGCGTGGATGATGCGATACAGAATGGGGTCCCTCAGGTTCATGTTCGAGGAGCGCATGTCGATCTTGGCCCGGAGCACGCACTCGCCCTCCTTGAACTCCCCCCGGCGCATTCGTTCAAAGAGCTCTAAATTCTCCTCCACGGAGCGGTTGCGGTAGGGGCTCTCCCGGCCCGGCTCGTTCCACGCCCCCCGGTATTCCTTGATCTTCTCGGGCGGGAGGCTGTCGACGTACGCAAGCCCCTTCTTGATCAAGGTGACGGCGAACTCGTAGAGCTGATCGAAGTAGTCGGAGGCGTAGTACTCGCCGTCCCACTCGTAGCCGAGCCATTTTATATCGCGCTTAAAGGCGTCCACGTACTCCTGGCTCTCGGTAAGGGGGTTCGTGTCGTCGAAGCGGAGGTTGCACTTCCCGCCGTACTTCTGGGCCAACCCGAAGTTGATGACCACGGACTGGGCGTGGCCGATGTGCATGTACCCGTTGGGCTCGGGGGGAAAGCGGGTGTGGACCCGCCCCCCGTAGGTGCTCTTCTCCAAATCTTCCTCGATGATCCGCTCGATGAAGTTCTTGCCTTCGTCCGCCATTCGGTCCCTCTCCGCTTCGATGTGCGAAGTCGTTTCGTCGAGAGTCGAGAGCTTCCCTAGAGTTCCCCCCGGAGCAGGCGTTGGATGTCCTGCCAGGTGATGAGCACGATGAGTCCCAAGAGCAGGATGAACCCGATGTAGTGGATCCAGCCCTCCTTCTCGGGCGGGATCGTCCAGCCCGTGAGCAATTTCAGTATCGAGTTTA